>JANMQB010000158.1:0-5244 GCA_031370155.1 Hyphomicrobiales bacterium
AATCGCGTGCTGCTGCTCGAAGCCGGCCCCGAAGGCGACGGCTTCTTTATCGGCATGCCGCTCGGCTATGGGTTGAGTTTTTATAACCCCCGGGTGAACTGGATGTACTGGTCGGAGCCGGCGCCCGGGCTGGCTGGCCGCCCGGTCTATGTGCCGCGCGGCAAGGTGCTCGGCGGCTCGAGCGCCATCAACGCCATGGTCTATATCCGCGGTCAGCCCGAGGATTTCGAGGACTGGAAAGCGGCCGGCAATGCTGGCTGGGGCTGGAGCGATGTGGAGCCCGCCTTCGCCGCCATCGAGGGCCACCTCAAGATCGGCAGCACGGAAGAAGGCGCCCATCCCCTGGCCCGCGACTATTTCGCGGCGGCCCGGCAGCTCGGCCTGCCGGTCAATCATCATCCCAATGGCGAAAGCCAGTTCGGCGCCGGCTACAATCCGGTCAACATCCACAAGGGACGGCGTCAGTCGGCGTCGCGAGTGTTCCTCGCCCCGGCGCGATCCCGCGCCAACCTCAAGATAGAGACTGGAGCTCACGTCACCCGCATCCGCTTCGATGGACGAAGAGCGGTGGGCGTCGACTATGTGGTGGGCCGGGAAACCCGCCAGGTGACGGCCGCCCGCGAAGTGATCCTGTGCGCCGGCGCCATCGGCTCGCCGCAGCTTCTACAGCTTTCCGGCATCGGCCCGGCGGCGCTCCTCAAGCGCCACGGCATCGCCGTCATCGCCGAAAACGCTGCCGTCGGCCGTAATCTGCAAGACCACGTCGGCTATGATCACTATTATCGGTCCCGCGTGCCCACCGCCAACCAGCAGCTGCGGCCGTTGCTCGGCAAGCTCATGGCGGGCCTGCGCTACATATTGTTCCGCTCCGGCCCCCTCGCCTGGAGCATGAATCAGGCGGGCGGTTTCATCCGCTCGAACGAGGCCCGGGCGCGCCCCAATCTGCAGCTCTATTTCTGTCCCATGACCTATGACCGGGCACCACCCAAGACGCGCCGGATGACCGAGCCCGATCCCTTCCCAGCCTTCTCGGTCTGCATCTCGTCGTGCCGGCCTTCGAGCCTCGGCAGTGTCGAGATCAAATCCGCCAACGCCTTCGATGCTCCGGCGATCCAGCTCAATCTGCTGGCCACCGGCGCCGATGTGGCCGAGATGCTGGAGGGCGCCCATTTCCTGCGCCGGCTTGCGGCAACGCCGGCCTTGTCCGCCGTCATCGCCGAGGAATTCAAGCCGGGCCCCGCCACGCAAACCGACGGCGAACTGATCGCCGACATCCGGGCCCGCGGTTATTCGATCTACCACCCGTGCGGCACGGTGCGGATGGGTCCGGGCGGCGGCGTCGATCGCGCATTGCGGGTGCGCGGGGTTGCGGCCTTGCGCGTCATCGATGCCTCGATCTTCCCCAACATCGTCGCCGGCAACATCAATGCCGCCAGCATGATGGTGGGCTGGCACGGCGCCGGACTGGTGCTCAAATAAATTTTACACCGACCGAGTGGCGCCGCCGTCGATGCGGATCATCTGGCCGGTCACATAGGAGGCGCGCGGACTCGCCAGGAATGCCGCGACCGCGGCAAATTCCTTGGGATCGCCATAGCGGCCCACGGGAATTTCCGCTGTCGACCCGGCAATGCCCTCGGAAATGGGGGTGCCGCGCGCTTCGGCCTCGGCGGCATTCATCTTCTCGATCCTCTCGGTGGCGAAGCTGCCGGGCAGCAGCACGTTCACGGTCACGCCATCGCGCGCCACCTGGCTCGCCAGCGTCTTCATCCAGTTGGCGAGTGCGGCGCGCAGCGAATTGGAAATGGCGAGCCCGGCGAAGGGCTCGACCACGCTGGTCGAGGCGACGCTCAGGATACGGCCGAAGCCCGCCTTGCGCATGGCCGGCAGAACCGCCTCGGTCAGCCGCATCTGGTTCAGCACCATGGCCTCGAACTGGGCGCGCCACAGATCGGCATCGACGCGCGTCACATCGGTCAGCGGCGGTCCGCCGGTGTTGTTGACCAGGATGAGCGGATCGCCGAAGCTCTGGCGCAGTTTGGCAAGTGCTGCCGCAACCGCGGTCCAGTCCCCCATGTCGCCCGGCAGCGCCAGCCCCGTCTGCCGCCGCGCCGCGAGTGCCGCGACGTGCCGCGAAAGCTTTTCGCCATTGCGGGCGAGAAGGCCGACGCGGCAGCCTTCCGCCGCCAGGGCCTCGGCGATGGCATGCCCAAGCCCCTGGCTTGCGCCGCAGACCAGCGCCACCTTGCCGTCGAGTTCCAGTTTCATGGGCGCAGATATGAGCCGATGGTGGGCTGCAAGACAAGTGTGTTGGCTGCCACCGCGCTTGACCAACGCCCTTCGAGGCCCGGCTGCGCCGGGCACCTCAGGGTGAGGTGAGCTTACTGATAGCCCTCATGCTGAGGTGCGAGCGCAACGCGCGAGCCTCGAAGCATGGCCGCGTGAAAGGCCTCTCCGCAGACTTTGGTAGCCGCCCCGTTACGGGCTCACCACGCAGGTCCGCTGCTTGCCGGATTTGCCGGTATAGAGGCCGGTCTTGCGGTCGAACGAGGTGTATTTCGCCGCGCAATAGTCGTTCCAGGCCTCGCTGCCCTCCTCGAGTGAACCGGCGGGTCTCGGCGCCGGCTTCTTGTAGACAACTTTCTTGTAGACGACGGGCCGCGGCTCATACATGTCCATGCAATCGGCGAGAGCCTTGCGATAGACGCGGTGCCACTTGCTGTCGGCACCGGCCGCGCCCACGACCGTGCCGCCGACGCCGCCGATGATGGCGCCCTTGCCGGCCCCTTCCTTGCCGTCGATGATGGCGCCCAGAAACGCGCCGCCAATCGCGCCGCCGATGGTGCCGGCCAGCACATCGCCGCCGCTCACCCGGGAATTGGCCACATCGCGGGCATAGGCATCGCAATAGGACCGGCGCCCCGCCTGGGCCTCGGCTGCGAAGCTTGCCAGCACCACGGCCGCCAAGAACAATCCGGAATAGATCTTCATCGCGCTACTCCCCCACTCACCGAACCGTGACGACAATGGCCGCCGAATATGGCAGCGGCGCGGCGGGCTATCCCGCAACTTGCACTTAGCGGGCGGCATCAAGTAAGGAGGACTCGCGGGGCTTCGCCCGCGATTCCACGCAGAAACACGCCATGAGTCAGCCGGCCTACCGGAAAGAAATCGACGGCCTCCGCGCCGTGGCCGTCGTGCCGGTGGTGCTGTTTCATGCCGGGCTCAAGCCTTTTTCCGGCGGCTATGCCGGCGTTGACATTTTTTTCGTGGTGAGCGGCTTTCTCATCACGTCCATCATCGCCGGCGAACGGGAAGCCGGAAAATTCACGATCGCCGGTTTCTATAACCGCAGGGCGAGGCGCATTCTTCCGGCGCTGTTTCTCATCATGGCCCTGTCGCTTCCCGTCGCCTGGTTCTCGATGCTGCCGGACGCGCTGCAGAATTACTCCGTCAGCGTCGCGGCCGTGACTTTGTTCTCATCGAATATTCTTTTCTGGACACAGGCCGGCTATTTCGAACCCGCGACCGAACTTCTTCCCCTGCTTCACACCTGGAGCCTGGCGGTCGAGGAACAATTCTACATCGTGTTCCCGATCCTGGTGGTGCTGCTTTGGCCGCTCGGCCGCCGGACGCTCGGCGCCGTCCTGCTCATCGCCGGTGTGGCATCGCTGGCGCTGGCCGACTACCAGTCGTGGCACAGCCCCACCGCCAACTTTTATCTGGCGCCGGGCCGGGTCTGGGAACTGATGATGGGGGCGCTGCTTGCGCTTGCCCCCAAGCCGGCGCCGTTCGACCGGATGCTCAGCCGATGGATGTCCGAGGCGCTGGCGGCGGGCGGACTGCTGATGATTGCGGCGTCCCTCTTGATCTACGACGACACAACTCGCGTGCCCAGCACCTACATGCTCCTGCCGACACTGGGCGCGCTCCTGCTCCTGGCTTTCGCCAGCGAGCGCAATTTGATGGGCCGCCTTCTGGCATCGCCGCCGGTTGCCGGCATCGGCCTCATTTCCTACAGCGCCTATCTCTGGCACGTGCCGCTGTTCGCCTTCGCCAGATTGCGCAGTCTTACGCCGGTTTCGACGGGCCTGCTGCTGGCGCTGGCGGTCCTGGCCTTCGCGCTCGCCTATGTGTCGTGGCGTTTTGTCGAGCTGCCGTTCCGCAACCGCCGCATGGTTTCCACGCGTACCGTCGTGCTGGCATCGGTTGCGGCCGCGCTGTTCCTCATGGGGTTCGGCCTGGCGGGCATCGTCAGCAAGGGATTTGCCGATAAGTTCGATCCCGAGATCAACCGCATTCTGGCCGAGGCGCAGAATCGCAGCCGCTACCTGATCGGCTGCAATTCGACGGCCGACCTCGAGATACCGCCGGACAAGGCCTGCCGCATCGGCGACGGCAAGAGCCCGGTCATCGCGGTCATCGGCGATTCCCACGCGGCGGTGCTGTTCGAAATGATCGCCCGCAAGGCCAACGAACATGGTTTCGATGCGGTTGAACTGACCCACAACAGTTGTCCGCCGATCGCCGGATTCTACCGGCCAGCGAGACAGCTCGCATGCTCGGCCCACCACGAAAAGGTCATGGCATTCCTGAAAGACCGCTATGAAACCGTCGTCCTCGCCGCGCGGTGGACGTCCGATCTTGAAGGTGAGCCGTTCGACAACGGCGAAGGCGGGATCGAGGAAGGCGAGCGTGGCGTCATCGTGCCGATCGGCGACGATCGCTGGAAGCAAAGCGAGGATGCGCGCCGGACCCTCGTGGCCGAGGCCTATGCGAAAACCGTGCGCGACCTGCTCGACATTGGCAAGCGGGTGGTTCTCGTCTACCCGATCCCGGAAGTCGGCTGGAATGTTCCCCGCGACACGGCGAAACGCATCCTGCTGGGCGCGCCGAAAATCGCGACGATGACGACGGACGCCAAGGTCTTCGCGGCCCGCAACCGGCGCGCCTACGCGGCACTCGATGCGATCGGCGAGCATCCGAATCTCGTCCGGGTGAAGCCGGAAACGATTTTCTGTAATTCCTTCGTGCCCGGCCGCTGTGCCGCCATGGTTGGTGGCCGGGCTTTCTATTTCGACGACGACCACCTGAACAATGTCGGCGCCGGATTCGTCGCCGATGCAATCCTCACGGCGATGGCGCGCTCGCCAAGCTGGTCCAGGTGACTCTAGAGCCTGCAATCATTGTCCTTATCCTTCCCCGCCCGAAGGGCGGGGAAGGTGGCGCGCGCGGCCTTCCGCG
>JANMQB010000557.1:0-1729 GCA_031370155.1 Hyphomicrobiales bacterium
GCGCGGGCGGCAAAGCCGAGGGCATCGCGGAGATCGTTTTCGGTAATATCGGCCAAGGCTTTCTTGTCGAGCTTTCCAGCCTTTGCCAGGGCCGCCAGCAGGCCGGCGGTGACTGTATCGCCCGCCCCCACCGTATCGGCCACCTTGACCGGGACCGACGGAAGCCTGATCGCGAAGCGTGCCGTGAAGGCCTCGACACCTTCGCCGCCTTTGGTTACGGCGACGATCTTGGCGCCCGCCTTTAGCCACTTGCGCGCCGCCGCTGCGAGGTCCTTCTTGCCGGTCATCCATGCCACGTCTTCATCGGAAATTTTGAGAATGTCGCACAGCGCGATCATCCGGCCGATGCGGGCGAGATAGGGGCGCTTGTCCTCGATCAGACTGGCGCGGATATTGGGGTCGAGGCAGATGACGCGGCGCTTCGCCTCGCGTTTCATCAGGGCTTCATAAGCGGAAGCACCGGGCTCGGCGATGAGGCTGATGGAACCGAAATGCAGAGCTCGCACCTTGGGCGGTAGCTTCGGTAAATCCTTTCCCGTCAGCATCCGGCTGGCGGAATTCTCATTGAAGAAGGAATAGCGCGCATGGCCGTTGTCGAGCTTCACGAAGGCCAGCATCGAAGGATGGTTCCATTGCTTGGTATATTTCAGATCGACCCTGCTGGCCTTGAGGCCCTCCTTGAGCTGGTCGCCGAAGAAATCCGTCGAAAGCCCGGTGAACAGGCCGGCGCAGACGCCAAGCCGCCCCAGCGCGATCGCCGTATTGTAGATTGACCCGCCGCAGAGGGTCTGATAGACCGCCGCACCTTCGGTTGAGGTGCGGGGCAGGAAATCGATCAGCGCCTCGCCACAGCATACAATCATCGCGGCCTTCGCCTCCGTTTCGCCACCCATAGCCAAAACCCTGCACCGTGACAATAAATCACGGGGATTGAATCATTGCCGAGCGGTTCCATGGCGGGTAGATGGCGGCTATTGAGGGGCGCCCATCAAAAGGGGCCATTATAGGATCTATGACAACCCGCATAATTCCTGTCGATGTATTCGATCTCGTGGTCTTCGGCGCCACCGGCGACCTGGCCCAGCGCAAACTCTTGCCGGCCCTGTTTCACCGCGACGACCAGGGCCAGCTACCGGCGGGCGCCCGCATCATCGGTGCCTCGCGCCGGGCGATGAGCCGGGAGACCTTCAAGGCCTTTGCCATTGCCGCCATCGAAGCCCATGTGCCGGAGACAGAGCGCAGCCCCGAAACCTGCAAGCGCTTCTTCGGCCGGCTCGACTATGTGACTGTCGATGCGGCCCAGGAAGCGGGCTGGAACGGCCTGGAAAAGGCGCTGAAGAGCGCGCCGGACCGCATCCGCGTCTTCTATATGGCCGTCGGTCCCGATCTGTTCGGGCCGATTTGCGATCGCCTCGGCAAGCACGCTCTGGTGACGCCCAACTCCCGCGTGGTGATCGAGAAGCCGCTCGGCAAGTCGGGCGCTTCGGCCAAAGCCGTGAACGGCGCCATCGCCCGCGTCTTCGCCGAGCCCGCCGTCTATCGCATCGATCATTATCTCGGCAAGGAAACCGTGCAGAACCTGATGGCGCTGCGCTTCGCCAACGCCCTGTTCGAGCCCCTGTGGAATTCCGCCCATATCGATCACCTGCAGATCACCGTCGCCGAGACGCTGGGAGTCGGCGGCCGCGCCGGCTATTACGATACGGCCGGTGCGCTGCGCGACATGGTG
>JANMQB010000565.1:0-5063 GCA_031370155.1 Hyphomicrobiales bacterium
TGCAACGCCGCGGCGGGTGCGGCGGCACTCGACCGGCTGACCGCGCGGCTCGCCGAAGGTGCCCCCGCCATGCCGTCCGTGTCGATCCGCATCTATGACATTCCGGTGATGAATGCCTTTGCGCTGCCCGGCGAGCGCATCGTCATCATGCGCGAACTCATTGCCAAGGCCGAGGCGCCCGAGGAAGTGGCGGGGGTTCTCGCCCATGAACTCGGCCATGTCGCCGGCCGCCATGCCGAGGCGCAATTGATCCGCGCCACCGGATTGCAGCTGCTGTTCAGCGCGGCCACCGGCGGCGGCGGCGACACGATCACCACGGCCGCCGGCCTCGCCGCCATCCTGCGATATTCGCGCGCGGCCGAAGGCGAGGCCGACGCCTATGCGCTTGCCACACTTCATGCCGCGGCCATCGATCCTCTCGGCCTCAAGCGCTTCTTCGAGCGCATCCGGAAGGAGGAAGGCGCACCCTCGGGCGGCGCCTTCGGCAGGATCGGCTCGATCTTCTCCACCCATCCCGGCACCGAAGACCGCATCAATGCGATCGGCCCCTTGCCCGATGGCATCGCCTCGCGCCCGGTGCTCAGCGACGCCGAGTGGCAGGCGCTGAAGAAGATTTGCGGTTGAAGGATGCCTGAGTCCCATGTTCCCCTTCGCCCCGCACGCAGTGCGGGGAGAAGGTGCCCAACGGGCGGATGAGGGGCTGCTGCCGCGTGATGGCTTTCAATTCGACTCGCGGAGGGACCACCCCTCATCCGGCGCTTCGCGCCACCTTCTCCCCGCCGCGAGCGGCAGGGAGAAGGGGAAAAGTGGAAAGACTTCTAAACCGCCATGCCCGCCTTCAAGCCCTCATAGACCGCCTCTTCGGCGGTGCGGGGGGTTAGGCAATCGCCGATCTGGTGCAATTCGATGGCCTGCGATGTGACAGGTACGGCGAGTTCATCGACCGGGTGATTGGGAACCGACAGCACCAGAGTATCGACATCCTCGAAGACCACGGGTGCCCGCGCGGTGGTGTGGATGAAATAGGCGGTGCGGCCGTCGGCGCCGTAGAGGCGCAGCCAAGGATGGACCTCGACGCCGAGCTTGAACAGGCGGGCAATCATCTCGAAGCGGATGTAGTTCTGGATATTGGCGGCGGCGCACATGCCGTTGACGGCGAGGCGCACATGCACGCCATCGGCGGCGAGCTTCTCGGCAAGGCCCGCGCCGATCCAGTCGGCATGCCAGTCGTAGATGACAACGCGAGCCCCGGTCCGGGCCGCACCCGACAGAATATCCACCGCATGGACGAGCTGCGCCGCCTCGCCTTCGATGGGCGGCAGATGCGGCCGGCTGCCGGTCGCCAGAATAACGGCGTCGGGCTTTTCGCGCGCCAGCATCTCGGGCGTCACTTCGCTGCGGCAATGGATGCGGGCGCCGTGGCGCTCGGCCTCGCGGGTGAGATTGCCGATGATGCCGCCGAATTCGGCGCGCGTCGGCAGAAGTTGCGCGAGCCGCGCCTGGCCGCCGGTCTGGCCGTCGCGCTCATGGAGGTCGACCGCATGGCCGCGCTGGGCGGCGACGGCGGCGGCCTTCAATCCCGCCGGGCCGCCGCCCACCACCATGATGCGGCGCGGCTTTAACACGCGGGGCTTGGCTTCGAATTGCAGTTCGCGGCCGGTTTCGGGATGCTGAATGCAGGAGATCGCAATGCCGAGTTGGAAGTGACCGATGCAGGCCTGATTGCAGCCGATGCAGGCGCGAATATCGTCGCTGGCCCCAGCCTTCGCCTTGTTGGCCATCTCCGGATCGCAGATCATGGCGCGGGTCATGCCGCACATGTCGGCTATGCCTTCGGCGACGATGCGCTCGGCGTCCTGCGGCTGGTTGATGCGGCCGGCCACGAAGACGGCAGACCCTGTCGCCTGTTTCACCTTGCGGGCGAAGGGGGCGACATAGGCATGGGCATTGGCCATGGAGGGCGCGATGTGGACGGCCCCCGAAGCCGAGGCCGATGTTCCGGCAATCACGTTGAGATAATCGAGTTCGCCGCTGAGGCCGCGAGCGATGGCGACTGAATCATCCTCGGTCAGGCCCTCCTGATCGTACTCGTCGCCCGACATGCGCATGCCGACAATGAAACCGGATGGCACCTCCTCGCGCACCGCGGCGATCGCCTCGCGGGTGAAACGCAGGCGGTTCTCGAGCGTGCCGCCATAGCGGTCGGTGCGGCGGTTGACATGGGAATTCATGAATTGCGCCGGCAGATAGCCGTGGCTGGCGACGATTTCGGCGCCGTCGGCGCCGGCTTCCGCCATGCGCCGGGCGGTGGCGCCATAGCCTTCGACGATTTCGCCGATCATATCGGCCGAGAGCGCCCGCGGAATGACATGAAAGCGCTCCGACGGCGAATGCGACGGCGCATAGGCGGACGGCATCACGCCATCGGGCCTGCCTAATAGTTCGCGGCCGGGATGAAACAATTGCACGAAGCATCTGGTGCCCTCGGCGTGGATCGCCTCGATCAGGCGGCGGAAGGAGGGAATGCAATCGTCGGAAGTGCCCATCAGCAGGGCTTCGGTGTAGCGCGAGGTTTCGTGGACGCCAACCACCTGGATGACGATCAAGCCCGCACCGCCGCGGGCCCGGGCCCGCTGATAGGCGATCAGCGCATCCGACGGCAGGCCGCCCACCGGCAGATAGGTGTCGTGGCCGGTCGAAAAGATGCGGTTGCGGATTTCGAGGCCCTTGAGGGCGAAGGGCGAGAAGAGATGGGGAAAGCGCATGGCGATATTCTGCCCGGTTCGGATCACCGCGTCGATAGTGCCGGTTTCCGGCGCGGCTCGGGGGCCACGACCCAGGGACGGGCGCCACTGTCGCCGCGCGCCGTCGTTATGTCAATTTCATCGTCTCCTATCCACAGGGCATGGGCACCGTGGCGCCAGACATCGAAGCGGTCGATGCGGACGGCGACCGAGCGGCAGGCGCCGCGCAGGGGATAATCGGCGATCAGGATGTCGATACCCTCGCAGGAAGGTGCCGCGCCCTCGGCCTCGCGGAAATAGGCGATGGTCTTGTTCTTGAGTGTGGCGGTGCAGCGGCGTTCCCCGCAGGTCCAACCGGGGCGGGCGGCGGCGTCCTTCAGTGTCGCCTCCTCGCCATTGGCCTGCAGCCATTTGCCGGCGGCGAAACTGCCGCGCCGCGGCACCGCGAAAACGAGTTCACCCGTCTCGTTGCGGAAGGCGGCATTGGCGGCCGTCGATTCAACCAGAATATCCGGCAGGCGATCGACGCGGCCCAAGAGCATTGCCAGTGCGACGACGGCAAGCCCCATAAGCCGGACCCAGCCGGCGAGCAGGCACAGCAGCGCCGCGCCCAGCGCCGAGAGCATTGCGGCGAAAGCCGGCTGCTGCGGGATCACCAGATAGGCGCCGGGGAAACCCGCCACCCAATCGGAGATGCGCATCACCAGTTCGAGGCCCGCGCCGAGCAGCCACAGGGGCCAGGCTTCGAGGCCGAAGGGCATGAGCAGGACGCTGGCCAGCGCCATGGGCATGACGATGATGCCGATCACAGGCAGCGCCAGACCGTTCGCCACCACGCCATAGGGCGCGAGCCTGCCGAAATGATAGGCGGCGGGGATCGACGATAGCGTGCCGGCGATGAGGGTGGTGACGACCGAGGCCAAGAGCAGGCCGCCGAGCTTGCGCGTCCCCCACGCCAGGCGTCCCTCAAGGCGGTGTTCTTCGCGCCGGTGCGCCGTCCAGAACTCATAGAAGGCGGCAAGCCCCATTACCGCCATGAACGACATCTGGAAACTGGCGGAGATCGCCGCCTCGGGCTCGATCGCCAGAATAACCAATGCTGCCAGCGCCAGATTGCGCACCGAAATCGCCGGCCGGTCCACCAGCACGGCGAAGAAAACGACGGCAATCATGATGTAGGAGCGCTGGGTGGCCACTCCCGATCCGGCCAGCAGCATGTAGAGGAAACCCACCGCCAGTGCCGCCGCCGCGGCCCATTTCTTGATCGGCCAGCGCAGCGCTAGGGCTGGAAAGGCGGCGAGCATGGCGCGCACGAACCAGAACACGCCGCCCGCCACCAGGGACATATGAAGCCCTGAGATCGACAGGATATGGAAAAGGCCCGAGATCCGCAGGCTGCGGTTGATGTCGTTCGGAATGGCGCCGCGCTCGCCGGTGATGAGCGCCTCGGCGAAGGAGGCAACTACGCCGTCGAGATGCGCGCGCAGCCGCGCGCCGATTGCCTGCCTGAGATCGAGCAGCGAGGCCGAGAGCCACAGCCGCGGCGGCACCGTCCGGCTCAGCACATCGATCGGACCGGTCGAGCGCCCGGTGCCGCCGATTCCCTCGAACCACAATTGCCGGCCATAGTCGAAGCCACCGGGCATGACCGGCGACGGCAAGGGCTGCAGCCTAGCCTTGACCGCGATACGGCTGCCTAGCGGTGGATCGCCGTCGCGCAACAGAGCGGTGAGCCGCAGGCGGTGCGGCAGTCTTTCGGCCGTGACACCCTCGATGGCATCGAGACCCATGATGAGGATGTTGCGCGCCGTGCCGGAGCGGATTTTTTCCTCGACGATGCCGGAGACGAGGACCTCGCCGGTCGTGGCCCGCAGCACCGGTGTTGCGACGATCTCGCTCTTCAGCTTGGCGAGAAGAAATCCACAAGGCACCAGGGCGAGGAGCAGCAGCAACGGCTTCGCCCGCCCGAGCCACGGCAACAGGCCGGCAGCAAGGGCCATTGCCAAGAGCGCCGGCCAAAGAGGCTCGGCCGGTAGGCCGAAATAGATCCAGATACCGAAGGTGATGGCGATCGGCGCCCACAGGAAACTGCGCCCCGTCTGGGCTGCCAGCACGCCGTCCAGCGCGGCACGCAGCCTACCGGTCTCTGAACCGGCCGCGACATCGCCCCAGGCGCCCGATACCACGCTCACGTCCCCTTACGCCCCATGAGGGTCTGTGCTATGCGGCGGCCCGAGGGCCAGCACGGCCTTTTCCCTTGAGCGGGATGATTTCGGGATGAATCAGCAAGCAATTTCTCCCTCCCCCTTGTGGGGAGGG
>JANMQB010000167.1:0-3655 GCA_031370155.1 Hyphomicrobiales bacterium
GCCCTGCTAGGAGAATCACTGTACGGTCCCGCAATCCGACTTTTGCAGCGTTCATCGCGGATAGCCAAACAGTTTCGAAAGTTGACGGCTTCCGCGTCATCATGGGCTACGCCGCTTTTGCTGGTGTGAGCGACAAGTAGAGGTCTTCCAGCGTTTTGTCGTCTTTGAATCGTGCGAGAACAGCCGCGATAGTATCGCGATAGGCAAGCCGACCGTGATTTAGGACCCCAATCGAAGTGCAGATCTTAGAAACCTCGCTGATGAGATGCGTGTTCATAAAAATTGTCATGCCAAGCTCGCGGTTCAGCTTAACAATAAGATCGCGTAGCGTTTTGATGCCCAGCGGATCAAGACCTGATGTCGGCTCGTCGAGAAATAATACGTTGGGGCGATGAAGGATGGCTTGGGCAAGTCCGATGCGCTGGCGTTGACCTTTGGACATTTCACCCACTCGTTTGCTCATAAGCTCTGGACAATCAAGAATCGCAAGCGCTTCGCTGAT
Organism: Hyphomicrobiales bacterium; assembly: GCA_031370155.1. Lineage (GTDB taxonomy): Bacteria > Pseudomonadota > Alphaproteobacteria > Rhizobiales > Aestuariivirgaceae > Aestuariivirga. Next base: position 503 of record JANMQB010000167.1, read on the forward strand.
ACGGTGAAGGGGTTCTTGCACACCGGATAGCTTTGCAAAGAATAAAAGATTGTCGCGCGAAGTCATCGAGTCGTAGAGGCGGACGTTCTCGGGGACATAACCGATATGCTCGCGCGCTTTCATGCTTTCTGTCACGACATCGCATCCGCGAACGCTGGCACTTCCAGATGTTGGGGCCAAAAGCGTGGTCAGGATGTTGATCGTCGTCGTCTTGCCAGCACCATTGTGACCGAGAAAGCCAAAGATTTCCCCTTGTTCGATTTCGAGTGTCAGGTTGTCAATTGCAACAAAGTTGCCGTACCGTTTGCTAAGTCCTTTAATGTTGATTGCGGTGGCCATGTCGCATCCTGTTTCATAGGCGATGATTCATTCAACTATGCAATAGACAATAAACTAGGGCGTTTACGTGATCATGGCTCAACCATTACAAGTTGGTAATTTTAGTTTGAGCTGGCGATGTCGGCTCATCTCGTATGGGCCACTCGGTGCTCCCATCGACCAAAAGGTAACTTGGGGACGGAGCGCCCGGAAGGCGGAGGCCCTGACGGTCGAAATAACCGGGGCAGTTCGTTTCAGAAAATACAGAGTGCGGTGAACGCCGCATCTTACCCGGTTACTAACAATTTCTTACCAGCCCCGCCGGATTTCCGCTCGATACCGGTCGTGATGCCTTCTCGGGCCATGCCAATTAGTTAATTGACGCGACGTCGCCAGCTGGCCGATTTTTACCAAGAATTGAAGGTTTCGTGATGATCTCGGCCGGATGCAATCTGGAGTCGTCTTCAATTGTCGAAACAGGCGGGGCGCGGCCGGAAAACCGGCCTGCCCGCAAGGCGTTTTTGAGTGGGGCCGCAATTGACCAGGCATCTCCAGAAATTCGCCAGGTCCTTGCCGGTCATCATCGCCGTGGTGACCATCGGGCTCGGTTTCTCCATCTATCTGCTAATCGGAGCGGCTTTCGACCGGGCGATCGAAAAGGACGCCGAGAACAAGGCCAGGGGCTGGGCCACCTATTTCGCCGAAACTCTTCCCGGCCTGCCGCAACTGATCGAAACCGGAAAGCCGACGCCGGAGCAGCTCGCCATCATCCGCTCTTCGGAAAAGATCGGCAGTGTCTTCCGCTTCAAGCTGTTCGACGGCCAGGGGCGGTTCGTCCTGGCCTCGGACGAAGTGGAGAAGGCGCCGCGGGACGCCTCGCTCCGCACCCACAATCCGTCGGCACTGGCGGCTTTGCAGTCGGGCGAAAGCGATATCGAAGTGAAGGACGGCCGCGGCCGCCCCGACCGGCCCGATCTCTATGCCGAAGCCTATGTGCCGGTCCTCGCCGCGGACGGAAAGATGCAGGGCATCGTCGAAGTCTATCTCGACCAGACCGCAACCCAGGTTCTCTTCCGCAATGCCTTCTTCGGCATCGGCCTGGCGCTCGCCGGACTCATGGCGGTCGCCTTCGCCATTCCGGCCTATGCCTTCTATGTCCGCAACCGGCAGGCGCTGCAGGCGGCGGAAGAAATCGCCCGCATGCAATCCTCCAGCGCCACGGCGAAAGAACATGCCGCAAGCCTCGAGAACGTGAACCGGCAGATGACCGAACTCAATCTCGAGCTCGCCGCCAGCATGAAGCGGCTGCGGGAGGCCCAGGACGAGATCGTGCGCCGGGGCAAGATGGCCCAGCTCGGACAACTCACCGCAACCGTCGCCCACGAAATCCGCAATCCCCTGGGAGCGGTGCGCACCGCCGCCTTCCTGGTCGAACGCAAGACCAAGGGCAAGGGCCTCGGCGTCGAGCCGATGCTGCAGCGGATCAGCAACGGTGTCACCCGCTGCGACAACATCATCACCCAATTGCTCGATTTCGCCCGCAGCTCGACGCCGCAGACCCAGGAACAGGACTTCGACGCCTGGCTGGAAAAGGCGGTCGAGGAGGAAGCTCAGAAACTGCCGGCGACGGTGACCGTCGAATGCCGTCTCGGGCTCGGCGGCAGACTTGCCGCCTTCGATCCGGGGCGCCTGAAGCGCGCCGTCATCAATCTCGTTGCCAACGCCTCGGAAGCCATGGTCGGCAAGGGCGACGATCCCGGCAGGTTCGCCTGCGCCAATCCGACGATCGTGGTGGCGACGTCGCTGACCCCGCGCGGCGTCGAGATCAGCGTCACCGACAACGGCCCGGGCATCGCCGAGGAAAATATCGAAAGGATTCTCGAGCCCTTGTTCACCACCAAGAGTTTCGGCACCGGCCTCGGCCTGCCCGCCGTGCAGAAGATCATGGAACAGCATGGCGGCGGATTGGACGTCATGAGCAAGCCGGGCGAGGGCGCCCGTTTCACCGCCTGGATGCCGCTTCAGCGGCTGCAACAGGAAGCCGCCTGATGCCGCAGCCGTTGTCTATACTGGTTGTAGATGACGACATGGACAACGCCATGTCGCTGGCCGAGCTTTTCGAAATGGAAGGCCACCGCGTCCAGGTTGTTCATTCCGGCGAAGCGGCGATCGAGGCCTACAAGACGGCGCAATTCGACATCGCCTTCATGGACGTAATGATGCCGGGCAAGAACGGCGTCGAAAGCTTTCTCGAAATCAAGAAGCTGAAGCCGCACGCCAAGGTCTACATGATGACCGGCTACAGCGTCGACCAGCTGCTGCGCCAGGCCATCGACCATGGCGCCATGGGCGTGTTTTCGAAGCCGGTCGACATCAGCAAGGTGCTGACGGTCTTGAAAGACATTTCTCCCCGCGGCATCGCCCTGATCGCCGAGGACGACCCCGATTTCGGCCCGATGCTCCAAACCTTCATCAACGCCACCGGCAGGAACTGCGCGCTCGTCACCAACGGCCAGGAGGCGCTGGATACGGTGCGCCGGGGCGGGGTCAGCGTGCTGATCCTCGATCTCAAGATGCCGCTCATCGACGGCATCGGGGTCTACACAACACTGCGCAAGGAGGGCCGCACCGTGCCCACCATCATCATCACCGGCAATGGCGCCGCATATGCCGACACGCTCGATGCGCTGCGCGACGTGGCCATCACTGGCATCCTCAACAAGCCCTTCGATCCGGTGGACTTGCTGTCGCGCCTCGACAAGCTCGCCGCCTGAGGCGCGGGCTATTCCCCGGCAAGACAGGAAAAGCGAAACGGAGAGCCTCTGTTTGGGAAGC
>JANMQB010000172.1:0-2422 GCA_031370155.1 Hyphomicrobiales bacterium
TCGACGACGCCGGCATTTTCGCCCGGGCCCTGGATGACTTTCGGGCCGGAGGTGGGGAGCGTCTTCAGCCACTTCTTCGAGGACTTGTAGGAACAATGCTCGTTCCACATGGCCGAGACGATGCCAAGCTCGGTGATCGACGGCTCGCGGCCAAGGAGCTTGAGGAAACGCTCATACTCATCCGGCTTGAGGCCGTGATCCTTGACGAGCTCGGGGGTGATCGTGATGGCGTTGGGGAGGGTCATTGGGCTGGCGGTTTAGCGGGGCTCCCACAGATTCACAATTGCGAATTGCCGGATCAGCGGACCTTCGCAAGGACCTTGGCGAATTGGGCGGCATCGTCCTCGGCCTCGCGCTCGCGCATGGCATTGTGGAATTCGGCCCAGGCCTCCGGCGACGGCTCGGGGCGCGGCTTGTGGAAATCGGCGAGATCGCCGCCCCGTTCCACCCACAGCCGTTCCAGCGTATCGGCGAGATCGTTGCGCCATTCATCGTCGGTCATGAAAAACCTCCGGCAGGGCGAGCTTGCATAGATGCTGTGACAGAGCCCGCTGCGGCGGCAGACCGGATCGGGGCAGACATCGAGCGGCGTTTCGCGGGGATAGTCCATCGCGAGTCGTTCCTTCAGCTATGGGTTGGAGAGCAGGCGGCGGCCAGGGCGGCAGGAAAAACGGAGGGGAATGCCGGAGCCGGGCTCCACGCGATCCTGAACATTCAATGGGCGTCGAGCCCAAGTCTCCGAGCGCGGCGATTTTTGCCCCCGGCTTGCTCTTCGACCGCATGATCCGGTTGCCCGGACCACCGTCTATGTGCCGCGAGGCGCGCCGGTCGTAGTGCCGACGGGTCTCACCGGAAGCTCCCGGGCCGGATGGTGCGTTAAGCCACCTGGCGCAGGCGCCGCAGGCTGATCCGCAATTTCGAGACGCTGTCGACATCGTCCCCTCCTGTGGACCAACCTAGGAAAATGTATATTCCCAGAATGTGACAAAATTGAGGCGGACGGGAATTTTTGTCTAAATTTGCCTCAGGCGGCCTTGCGGGCGAACCGCTTGATCGCAAGCTTCTCGTTGCAGAGGCGGGCCTGGGCCAGGTCGTAGGCAAGCTGCAGCCGCAGCCAGTGTTCGGCCGAGCTACCGATGGCCTTTTCGAGACGCAAGGCCATTTCCGGCGTGATCGAACTTCTGCCGCTCGTCACATTGTGGAGCTGCTGGCGGGTGACGCCGAGGCCTGCCGCAGCTTCGGCGACGGTCAGGCCGAGGGCTTCGATATCTTCCCTCAGCCCGGCGCCGGGGTGAGGCGGATTTTTCATGGGCATATCGTGTTCCTCGCTCAATGATAATCGACGAAATCCACATCGAAGGCGTTGCCGTCCCTCAAGCGGAAAACAATTCTCCAGTTGGCCCGAACCGTCACGGCATGGAATCCCCGCAAATCACCCTTGAGAGGATGCAGCCGAAAATTCGGGCGATTCATGTCCTCGATGCGCTCCGCCACATCCAGATCGGCGAGGATGATCGCAATGCGCGCCACCATGTCCTGCGGCAGCTTGCTTCGATCGTCAGTCTCGAAGAGACGTTTCAGTCCCCGGTGGCGGAAATTGACAATCATCGCAAGCCGGGAGGACTGTAAACCGTCAATTTACATTTGTCAATCAGGCCGCCAGCAAGCTTTCGAACAGCGGCCGGCAGTCGATCTTGCCGTGCAGGGGCTCGATCATGTTTTCGGGATGCGGCATCATGCCGATGACGTTGCCCGCCTCGCTGACGATGCCGGCGATGTCGTTCATGGCGCCGTTGGGGTTGGTGCCCTCGGCATAGCGGAAGACGACGCGGCCCTCGCCTTCGAGGCGGGCGAGGGTTTCGGCATCGCAGATGTAATTGCCCTCGCCATGGGCGACGGGGCAGGAGACGATGGCGCCCTCGCTCATCTTGTTGGTGAAGAAGGTGCGGTTGTTGTCGATCCTGAGCTTCACTTCGCGGCAGACAAAGCGCAAACCCGCATTGCGGACCAGGGCGCCCGGCAGAAGGCCCGCCTCGGTGACGATCTGGAAGCCGTTGCAGACGCCGAGAACCTTGAGTCCCTTCTGGGCCTTGGCGCGGATATCGGTCATGATGGGCGAGCGCGCGGCAATGGCGCCGCAGCGCAGATAATCGCCATAGGAGAAGCCGCCGGGGATGACGACGAGGTCGACCTTGGGGAGCTCCGCATCGGTGTGCCAGACGGAGACGGGCCTGACGCCGGTGATGGCCTCGAGCGCCATCATCATGTCGGGCTGGCGATTGATGCCGGGGAAGACGACGACGGCGGATTTCATGGGAACCCTCCTGCCTTCACCCTGAGGAGCACCGCCGCAGGCGGTGCCTCGAAGGGTCACTCGCGGCCGATGCTTCGAGGCTCGCCTTCGGCTCGCACCTCAGCATGA
>JANMQB010000007.1:0-4354 GCA_031370155.1 Hyphomicrobiales bacterium
GTGCTGGGTAATGGCGACCGGTGCCTGGCTGGCGGCGTGGGTCACATCGCCAACCTTGCGGACTAGATCGCCGGTGGAAAACTGGCGCATGGTTTTATCCTCTTTTGCAGAATATACGAATTATTCGCATATTCTGCAAGAGGTTCAGACACCCAACTGCTCCGGCCCAAAAGCGGCGGGCAGCAGTTCGTCGAGGGTGAATGTGTGTTTGACTTCGCCGGTCTCGCCGCAGACATGGACTTTGACATCGCCAGCCGCGAATTCGCGGATCTTCTGGCGGCAGCCGCCACAGGGGGTGACGAGCCCTTGGCCGCCGCCCACCACCGCGACTTCGGTGATGCGCCTGCCGCCGCCCGCGATCATCGCCGAAATCGCCGAAGGTTCGGCACACCAGCCTTGGGGATAGGCGGCATTCTCGACATTGCAGCCGCCATGGACATTGCCATATTCATCGCGCACCGCCGCCCCTACCGGGAAATTCGAATAGGGGGCGTGGGCCTTGAGGCGGGCGGCGACTGCCGCGTCGATCAAATCGCGGCTCATCTCATTTTTCCTTGCTGTAGGGAATGCCGCTTGCCCTGGGCGGTATCGACTTGCCGATGAAGCCGGCCAAGAGGATCACGGTCAACACATAGGGCAGCGCCTGCACGGCCTGCACCGGCACCTCGCCGATGCCGGCGAATTTGACACCCTGCAGGCGGATCGCCACGGCATCGAGGAAGCCGAAGAGCAGGCAGGCGCCGAGCGCCGGAAAGGCCCGCCAATTGGCGAAGATGAGGGCGGCGAGCGCGATGAAACCCTTGCCCGCCGACATGTCCTTGATGAAGCCGGCCGATTGCGAAATCGCCAGATAGGTGCCGCCGAGACCGCAGAGCAGCCCGGTGATGATCACGGCGCGGTAGCGCAGTGCGGCCACCGAAATGCCGGCCGTATCGACGGCCTGGGGATTTTCGCCCACGGCGCGCAGGCGCAAGCCGAAGCGGGTCTTGGCCAGCGCCCAGGCGGTCAGCGGCACGGCGATGAAGGCGGCATAGGCGAGCAGCGAATGGTTGGAGACCATCTGGTAGAGCCAGCCGATCAGCGGCTCGTTGCGCAGCGTCTCGTAACCGGGCAGCACGATCGGCATGAAGCGCTCGCTGGGATCGAGCGCCGGGGTACGGCCGCCTTCCCTGAACCAGGTGTTGCCGAGCACCAGCGCCAGGCCCGCCGCCAGCATGTTGATGGCGACGCCGGAGACCACCTGGTTGCCGCGCTGATTGATCGAGGCATAGCCGTGGATCAGCGCCATGCATACGGAAACGATCAGTGCAAAGAGCAATCCCATCCAGGGCGAGGCAAAGACATAGGCCGCCGTCGCCGCGGCGAAGGCACTGGCCAGCAATTTGCCCTCGAGCCCGATATCGACGATGCCGGAGCGCTCCGACCAGAGACCCGCCAGAGCGGCGAAGATCAGCGGGATCGACAGCCTTATGGCGGAAGCCAGCATTTCCGGAATGAGCGCCAGGAATTCCATAGCTCACACCTCCGCCGCCGCGAACTGGCGCGTGAGCCAGGGCCGGAAGGCGTGTTCAAGAGCCCCCATGAACAGAATGACCAGGCCCTGGATCACCACGATCATATCGCGGGTGATGCCCGGCACGGCGAAGGAGAGCTCGGCACCCCCCTGATAGAGAAGCCCGAACAGCATGGCGGCGAATACCACGCCGACCGGATGCGACCTGCCCATCAGTGCCACCGCGATGCCGACGAAGCCGGCGCCGCCGGCGAATTCCAGCACCAGGCGGTGCTGCACGCCCAAGATTTCATTGACCGCCATCAGCCCCGCCAGCCCGCCGGAGATCAGCATGGCGATAATGACGATGCGGTCGGGCTTGATGCCGCCATAGACGGCGGCATCGGCATTGGCGCCGACGGCGCGGATTTCATAGCCGAGCCTGGTGCGCCACAGCAGATACCAGACGCCTGCGGCCGCGGCGGCAGCCAGAAACACCGTCACATTGAGTGGCGTATTGGGCAGCTTCACCCCCAGCCACAGGCCGATCTCGCGGAAGCTCGGCATAAACACATGCTCGATCTCGCGGCTTTCCACCGCCATGCGGCCGGCCGGCCGGAACACGTTGTTGATCAGATACACCATGGTGCTGGCGGCGATGAAATTGAACATGATGGTGGTGATGACGATGTGGCTGCCGCGCTTGGCCTGCAGATAGGCCGGGATGAAGGCCCAGCCGGCGCCGAACATCATGCAAGCGAGAACGGCGAGCGGCAGGGTGATGAAGAGCGGCAGGAAGCCGAGCGACAGGCCGACGATCGCCGCTCCCAGACCCGCGATATAGACCTGGCCCTCGCCACCGATATTGAACAGACCGGCATGGAAGGCAACCGCGACGGCGAGCCCCGTGAAGGTGAAGTTGGTGGCGTAATAGAGCAGATAGCCCCAGCCCTTGAGGCTGCCGACGGCGCCGTTGAGAAGGATGCCCATGGCCTTGAACGGATTCTCACCGATGATGACGACGACGAAGCCGGCGATGATTAGGGCCACGGCAAGATTGAGAAACGGAATGAGGGCCACATCGGCCCAGCGCGGCAGCTCGTCGCGGGCTGCGGCCATCAGGCGGCCTCCTTGGTGACACCCGCCATGAGCAGGCCGAGTTCCCGCTCGTCGGCACCGGCGGGACGCTCGCCCACGATGCGGCCTGCGAACATCACCAGAATGCGGTCGGCAAGCGAGCGGATTTCATCGAGCTCGACGGAGACGAGCAGCACCGCCTTGCCCTGGTCGCGGAGCGCGATCAGGCGCTTGTGGATGAATTCGATGGCGCCGATGTCGACGCCGCGGGTCGGCTGGCCGACCACCAGCAGTTTCGGATCGCGCTCGATCTCGCGGGCCAGAATGATCTTCTGCTGGTTGCCGCCGGAGAATTTCGCCGTCCTGAGCAGCGGATCGGCGGGGCGCACGTCGAATTCCTCCATCTCGGATCGGCAACGCGCGATGACCGCGTCACGGTCGAGACGGAAACCATGGCCGAGGCTCGCCTCGTAGTGCCAGCCGAGTATCGCCGATTCCGAGGCATCGAATGAGCTGATGAGCCCCCGGTGCTGGCGGTCCTCCGGCACGTGCGCCAGGCCCATCTCGCGGGCGATGCGCGGATCGGCGCGGCCGCCGATATCGGTATCTTCCAGGAGAATGCGGCCCGATGCCGGCTTGCGGATGCCGGAAATCACCTCGAGCAATTCCGATTGGCCGTTGCCGGAGACCCCGGCGATGCCGACGATCTCGCCGGCCCGCACGGTGAAGGAGACATTGTCGACGCGGGCTACACCCTGATGGTCCTTGTAAGTCAGGTTCTCGACGGTCAGCACCGTCCGGCCGGGTTTGGCCTTGCCCTTCTCGACCTGCAGCAGCACGCGGCGGCCGACCATCAATTCGGCCAGCTCCTCGACATTGGTATTCTTCGTCTCGCGGGTTGCCACCAGTTCGCCGCGGCGCATGACCGAGACCCGGTCGGTGATCGCCATGATCTCGCGCAGCTTGTGGGTGATGAAGATGACGGTCTTGCCCTGGTCCTTGAGCTGCTTAAGGATGCGGAACAGATGATCGGCCTCGTCCGGCGTGAGCACACCGGTGGGCTCGTCGAGGATCAAAACCTCGGCGCCCTTGAACAGCGCTTTGAGGATTTCGACGCGCTGCTGCAGCCCGACGGGAAGACTGCCGATGGTGGCGTCGGGATCGACGTCGAGTTCATAGTTGTGCGCAAGATGCTCGAGTTCGGCCCGCGCCCTGGCCAGCGCCGGGCCGATGAGCGCTGCGCCTTCGGCGCCGAGCACGACATTTTCCAGAACCGTGAAGGGTTCGACCAGCATGAAATGCTGGTGCACCATGCCGATGCCGTGAGCGATGGCGTCGGCCGACGTCCTGATCTTCACCGGTTTGCCGGAGATGCGGATTTCACCCTTGTCGGCGGCATAGAAGCCGAAGAGGATCGACATCAGGGTCGACTTGCCGGCGCCGTTCTCGCCGACGATGCCGTGGATCGAGCCCTTGCCGATCGCCAAGGTCACATTATTGTTGGCGTGAACCGCTCCAAATCGCTTGTCGATGCCGATCAATTCAATGGCGGGAACGGTGTTGCTTGCCTTTGGATTTCCTGCCCCACCCATTTTTTCCGTCATCCCGGCGAAAGCCGGGACCCATTTTCCCGCTCGCTCGGCTTAAAGGGATTTCAAGGACCGTTCCAGCCCAACCATGGGTCCCGGCTGGAGTTTACCCCGGACACCGATCCGGGGCCGGGATGACAGCTGTGCTGGACGGCCGGATTTCGCTTACTCAACCGGGCATTTCTCGTCCGACATG
>JANMQB010000177.1:0-4512 GCA_031370155.1 Hyphomicrobiales bacterium
AGGAAAACCTACAAAGGTCACGCAGCACACTGCAACCTGATTCGACTGAACTTCCGTACACGGAGCAACGAGGATTGCCGCGGGATTGCGGGCCTTTTCGGCACGGTCGCGCTAAACCCATGAAGTCCTTTCGGGATTCGCGGCCCCGAAAATCCCGCTGGGGCAACCTTCAGGCTCGGCAGGGTACCGCTTGACGTGGTGTTGCATCGGGCTGCAAGTGCCGAAAATCCCGCCCCGGGCCGGGCTGTGCCCGTAAGCCGATGAAAAACTAATGGATTTCTTGCCAGAAAAAATCAGTCTGCGGACAAAGAAAAACCCGCCACCAGCCGTTGGCGGCGCGCCGATCCGAACGGCTTGTGGAAAATCTCAGGCTTTCAGAGCCTTGATGCGGCCGGCGAGTCGCGAGACTTTGCGCGAGGCGGCATTCTTGTGGAGGATACCCTTCTGGGCGCCGCGCATCAGCTCGGGCTGCGCGGCCTGGAGCGCGGTCTCGGCGGCGGCCTTGTCGCCGGCGGTGATCGCCTCCTCCACCCTGCGCACGCTGCCGCGCACCCGGCTCATGCGGTTCTTGTTGACTTCAGTGCGGCGGGCGGCGGCGCGGGTGGCCTTCTTCGCCGATTTGGTATTGGCCATAGAACGGAATCCTGTTGTCAGACACGGGTGAAAGCGGGCTTATAGGGGGTAGTGAAAAATCCGCAAGCGCCATCTTGCCAGGGTTTGGGGTTCCGAGCCATAAGTAACCGTCTGGTGAATAACGGCGAGGCTCGGCGATGAATTCGGCCAACGGCATTCCGCTTCTCGGTTTCGGCACCTGGCCGCTCAAGGACGATGACGTCGAACGCTGTGTCAGGATGGCGCTGGAAGCGGGCTTCCGCCATATCGACACGGCGCAGATGTACGGCAACGAGAAACACGTGGGCCGCGCCCTCAAGGCGTCGGGTGTTGCGCGCCGCGATCTCTATGTTGTCACAAGGTCGGCCCCGGCAATGTGGCCGCCAGGGCCTTCCGGCCCTCGGTGCAAAAGTCGATCGAAGATCTCGGCGGACCGGTCGACCTCCTGCTCATCCACTGGCCACCGCCCGATGCCCTGATGCGCCGGGCGGCGGCATGTTCATCGGTCAAACTCATCAATAATTAGGTCGAGTTCCATCCGCTCGTCGATCAGTCGAAAGTGCTGGCGGAAGCGCAAAGACTCGGCATGACGCTGTCCGCCTATTGCCCGCTGGGGCGCGGCATCGTTTTGAAGGAGCCGGTCATTCTCGACATCGCCAAGAAACATGGCCGCCCGCCGTCGGAGATCGGCCTGCGCTGGATCGTGCAGCAGGGTGTCGCCGCTATTCCGATGACGACAAAGCGCGACAATGCGGTGAACAATTTCAGGGCGCTGTCCTTCTCGCGGCCGGAGGGAGACATGCGGGCGATCTCCGCACTCACCGCCAGGCACCAGCGGGTGGTGGCGCCCGCAAGCATGGCGGGGCGCTGGGACAATTAATTTCTTTTCTCCCGCCGCCATTCGGCTAATTCTTTTCCGCAACAGGAGAGAATTGCGATGCACAGCGAAAAACGGCCGTGGGGCGAATTCCATGTTCTCGACGAGCAAGCCGGCTTCAAGGTGAAGCGCATCAGCGTCAATCCCGGCGGGCGACTGTCATTGCAAAGCCACAGGCATCGCGGCGAGCATTGGACGGTGGTCAACGGCATCGCCACCGTGACGGTGGGCGACAGCGTCCAGAAACTTACCCGCGCCCAGTCCATCGATATCCCCAAGGGTGCCAAGCACCGGCTGGAGAACCTCGATACCGGCATCGTCGAAATTGTCGAAGTGCAGTTCGGCGATTATCTCGGCGAGGACGACATCATCCGTTACGACGACGCCTATAACCGCACATGAGCAACCGCATCGGCATCGACGTGGGCGGCACTAGTCTCGCATTACAGTTTTTCAGGTTCCGCCCAGTTCAGGGTGGCGCGGGCCCAGCACGGCGAGACAAGCGGCGTGTGCGGCGCGGCACGGCTGTGGGATTAGAGCGAGAACATTTCTGGATGAAACACTCAGCAACATTCTCCCTCCCCCTTGCGGGGAGGGATTAAGGGCGGGGGTCGCTCCGGCACATCAATTTTCTCTCTGATTTATCTTTCGACACCACCAGACCCCCACCCCTAACCCCTCCCCACAAGTGGGAGGGGGATAACCGAATGGACCGCTCAAATCGATCAAGCTTCTATGGCTTCTCCCACTTGCCGCTTTTCTCGGAGCGGAAGAAGGCATCGATGATCCTCATGTTCTGGATGGCGTCATCGACGCCCCACACGAGCTTTTCCTGGCCGCGCAGCACCCGGCCGAAAGCCTCCGCCTGCAATTGATACTGGTCGGCCACCGGCAGCTCATACCAGGTGCCTTCATTCATGGTCATCCCCTGGACGAAATAGCGGTTGGGCCTGTCGGGCGGTGCATTGAAGGGAATTTCGATCTCGATGCGGCCCTTGGTGCCGGCGATATGGGCGCGCTGATAGGGTGCGGTCTGCGTTGAAATGCTGAATGACAGATGCCGGCCTTCGCCGAAATCGGCAAGCCCGCCGGCGGTGCGGTCGGTTTTGAATTTCGGATCGCGGTCGAAGGTGGCGGTCACCCGCCTGGGTTCGGCGCCGAAGATGAAGCGCGCGACGGTGATCGGATAGCAGCCGATATCGAGCAGTCCGCCGCCGCCGATATCGGCCATGTTGCGGACGTTTTTGGGATCGCGGTTGAAATAAGAGAAGAACACCTGGATCGCCCGCGCTTCGCCGATCTCGCCCTTCTTCACCCTAGCGCGAGCCTCGATCCATTGCGGATTGTGGCGCACCATGAAGGCTTCGGCGATCACCACGCCCTTCGGCGCCTTCTTCAATTGCTTGGCTTCCGCCGCCGTTATGGCGATGGGCTTTTCGCACAGCACATGCTTGCCGGCCCTTGCGGCGGCGAGCGTCAACGGCACATGCAGATGATTGGGCAAGGGATTATAGACGGCCTCGATCTCGGGGTCGGCCAGCATCGCCTCATAGGAGCCGTAGGCCTTGGGGATGCCGAGCCGGGCGGCGGCTTCCTTGGCGCGCTTCAAGTTGCGCGAGGAAATCGCCGTCACTTCCAGTTCGCCGCTCTTCAGCATGCCGGGAATGACTTTCGCGACACCGATATCCGCCGTCGAAATGATGCCCCACTTAACCTTGTTCATGATGCGCTCCCGTCTGATTGCAGAGGCACAAGACTATCGCGCAAGCCGCGCGTCAAGACATTCGCGACTAGCTTCGGCCAGGCGCGCCACCCTTGACGGCGGGCGGGGGTGTCGGGTTACAGTTCCGCCACTTTCCGTGGACGGGCCGCCGCAACAGGCTGGCAGGCCACGGGCATGATCCAGGGAGGAATACACCATGAATTCGACCATCAAAACCATGCTCGGCGCGCTGGCCTTGGCAGCCGGCCTCGCCGCGCTTGCGGGGCCGGCACTCGCCGGCGATCCGGAATCCTGCAAGACCGTACGCTTTGCCGATGTGGGCTGGACCGACATCCAGGTGACCACCGGCGCCACCCAGGTGGTGCTGGAAGCCCTGGGTTATACGCCGGAGGTCAAGACGCTTTCGGTGCCCGTCACCTACGCCTCACTGAAGAACAAGGATATCGACGTCTTCCTCGGCAACTGGATGCCGAGCATGACGGCGGACATCCAGTCCTATCTCGACGACAAATCCGTCGAGCAACTGTCGGTCAATCTGGAGGGCGCGGGCTATGGCCTCGTGGTGCCGCAATATGTGGCCGATGCCGGGGTCAAGAGCCTCGCGGATCTCGGTGCCCAGAAGGACAAGTTCGGCGGCAAGATCTACGGCATCGAGGCCGGTAATGACGGTAATCGCATCATCTCCACGATGATTGCCGACGCCAAGAACAATCTCGAAGGCTTCGAACTCGTCGAAAGCTCGGAAGCCGGCATGCTGACCGAAGCCGAGAAGTCCATGAAGAATAATGAATGGATCATCTTTCTCGGCTGGACGCCGCACCCGGTCATGGGTGAAATGAAGATTGCCTATCTCGACGGCATGGGCGATTCCGGCTTTGGCGCGGCCACCGTCTTAACCAATGTGCGCGCGGGCTATGCGGGCGAATGCCCCAATGCCGGCAAGCTCTTGTCCAACCTCAAGTTCGACCTGGCCATGGAAGGGGCGATGATGAACCCTGTTCTGAAGGACGGCGCCGATCCGAAGGCCACCGCTCTCGAATGGCTGAAAGCGCATCCCGATGCAGCGAAGCCCTGGCTTGAGGGTGTCACCACCTTCGACGGCGGCGACGCCATGGCCGCGGTCACGGTGGCGCTCGGCAGCTAGAGCATATGCCGCCAAAGTGCGTGCACTTTGGCGATAAGCATATGCTCCAAGTCATGAGTCTGGCGCGATTTCTTTTCGCTTGGGTGATTTCACCCAAGCGGAAAGCGCGCTCGCTTCCGCCAAACCCCACAAGAGCGGGCGGCCGCGAATACTCCG
>JANMQB010000032.1:0-2087 GCA_031370155.1 Hyphomicrobiales bacterium
GCAACTGTGCGGTACCATAGACGGCGTTGTCGTTCACCATGTAGGGCACATAGTGCTCGGTGTAGCCGTTGCTGCCGGTCTGCAGGTCGAGCATGAACTGGGCCAGGGCGCGTTCAAGCCGCGCCAGTTGGCCCTTAAGGACGACAAAGCGCGCGCCGGCAATCTTCGCGGCCGTCTCGAAATCCATCAGCCCCAGCCATTCGCCGATGTCGAAATGCTGCCGGGCTTCGAAGGCGAAGTTGGGTGCGGTGCCCCAGTGCCGCACTTCGACATTGTCATGCTCGTCCTTGCCGTCCGGCACTTCGTCGAGCGGCATGTTGGGGATGACGGCGAGCGCGTTGTTGAGTTCCCGCGTAAGCTTGCGTTCGGTTTCCTCGCCCGATGCGATGAAATCCTTGATGCCGGAAACCTTCGCCTTGAGCGCTTCGGCCCGGGCCTTGTCGCCTGCCTTCATCGCCTCGCCTACCTCCTTGGAAACGGCGTTGCGGCGGGCCTGGGCGTCCTGAAGCTTCTGCATGTGATCGCGCTTGGCGGCATCAAGCTTGAGAAGTTCCGCCGCCATGGCAGGCAGGCCCCGGCGGGCCAGACCCCTGTCAAAGGCGGCCGGATTGTCGCGAATGGCCTTGATGTCGTGCATGCAATGATTCCCCGGTCGGCCCTTCTATAGGGCCGGGGGCCGCCGCCGCAAAGCGGCTCAGGCCGTGGCGTCGCGCGCCGCGTCCGCCTTCTTGCGGCGGCTTTCCAGGAAGCGCACCGCCTGCACTGAGATCTCATAGAGCCCGAGCAATGGCACTGCCATGGCGATCTGCGAGATGGGATCGGGTGGGGTCAGCACCGCGGCGATGATGAAGACGCCGACGAAGGCGAATTTCCGCCCGCTCTTCAATTGTTCGTATGAGACAATCCCGACCTGGCCCAGCAGCGTGAGAATGACCGGCAATTGAAAGCACAGGCCGAAGGCCAGGATGAGCATCATGACGAATTCCAGATAGGCCTCGATATCCGGCATGAGCTGGATCGCCGTCCCGCCGTCGTTGCCGGTTCCCGCCGCCAGGGAATAGAAGAAGGCGATCGCCACCGGCAGGAGGAAGAAATAGACCAGCGCCGCTCCCAGCAGAAAAAAGACCGGCGTTGCCAGCAGATAGGGCCGGAAGGCATTGCGCTCGTTCGAGTAGAGTCCGGGAGCGACGAAACGGTAGACCTGGATGGCGATCAGCGGAAAGGCAATGAACAGCCCGCCGAAAAACGCGATCTTCACCTTCACCAGAAACACGCCGAGCAGCTTGATGGAAATGAGGCTGACATCGTCGCCGGTGCCCCATTTGAACGGCAGGACCAGCCAGCGTAGGATATCCGAGGAGAAGTAGAAGCTGACGACGAAGGCGGCGATGAAACCCACCACGCAATAGACCAGCCGCTTGCGCAATTCGATCAGATGCTCGATCAGCGGCGCTTCCGAGGCGTCGATGTCTTCCTTGCTCATGATGCGGCCTTCTTGCCGTCCGCCGCCCCGGGCTCGCCGAAATATTTCTTGAAGTCGTCGTCCTGCTTCTTTGCCTCGGTCTTAGCCGGCGCCAGCGGATCGATCTTGTTGAAGGATTGCAGATCCTTCTTCACTTCATCGAGGCCGGACTCGCGCATGGCATCGTCGAGGTGGCCCTGGAATTCGCGCGCCATGCCGCGCAACTTACGCATGGTCTTGCCCAGGGCGCGCAGCACGCGCGGCAAATCCTTCGGGCCGATCACAATGATGGCGGCCACCGCGATCACCACTAGTTCGGTGTAGCCGATGCCGAAGTCGAACATGAGTGTCTCCGGCGCGTCCCGCCGTGAAGCCTAGCTCTTGACCTTCTCGGCGGGTTTCACAGTGGCGTCGGCCGGCTGCTCGAGCGACTTCTTCTCGCCCAGTGCGGTCTCCGGTTCCTCGTCGGCCATGCCCTTCTTGAAGCTTTTGATGCCCTTGGCGACATCGCCCATCAGGTCGGAAATCTTGCCCCGGCCGAACAGCAGCATGACCACCAGAATGACCAGTGCCCAATGCCAGATTGAAAGCGAACCCATCTTCAAACTCCTTCTCGGTGGAAAGG
>JANMQB010000053.1:0-2337 GCA_031370155.1 Hyphomicrobiales bacterium
CGCAAGCTCCGGTAATGTCTGCGGTTTGAAGGTCGGCGTCATCAGAATCTCGGAATCTCCGGGAAGGGCAGCTTGCCCGCCTTCACATGCATGCGGCCCAACTCGGCGCAGGCATGAAGCGTCGGAAACACTTTCCCGGGATTGAGCAAGCCCTTGGCGTCGAAGGCGCATTTGACCCGCTGCTGCTGGTTGAGTTCGGACTCGGAGAACATCTCCGGCATCAGATCGCGCTTCTCGATGCCGACTCCGTGCTCGCCGGTGAGCACGCCGCCCACTTTCACGCAAAGCCGCAGAATATCGGCGCCGAATTTCTCCGCCCGGTCGAGTTCGCCGGCATCGTTGGCATCGTAGAGAATGAGCGGATGCAGATTGCCGTCTCCGGCATGGAAGACATTGGCGACGCGCAATCCATATGTCTTCGACAGCACCGCCATCGCGGTCAGCACCTCCGGCAGGCGCTTGCGCGGAATGGTGCCGTCCATGCACAGATAGTCGGGCGAGATGCGGCCCACCGCCGGAAACGCCGCCTTGCGCCCGGCCCAGAACAGCAGCCGTTCGTCCTCGGAATTAGAGGCGCGGATGTTGGCCGCCTGGTTTTTCCTGGCGATCGCCGAAACCCTCTCGATCAGCTGATCGACTTCGGCCGCCGGCCCGTCCAATTCGGCGATGAGCAGGGCCTCGACGTCGAGCGGATAGCCGGCATGGACGAAATCCTCGACCGCATGGATGGCCGGCCGGTCCATCATTTCCATGCCGCCCGGAATGATGCCGGCCGAGATGATATCGGCCACGCATTGGCCGGCATCCCGGTTCGAGGGAAATCCCATCATCACGGCGCGCGCCGTCTCGGGCCTCGGCAGTATGCGCACGGTGACTTCGGTGATGACGCCGAGCAGGCCTTCGGAACCCGTCATCAGGCCGAGAAGATCGTAAGCCCCGCTATCGAGATGCTTGCCACCGAGGCGGACGATCTCGCCGCCGATCAGCACCATTTCGATCCCCAGCACATTGTTGGTGGTGAGGCCGTATTTGAGGCAATGCACGCCGCCGGAATTCTCCGCCACATTGCCGCCGATCGAGCAGGCGATCTGCGAGGAGGGATCGGGAGCGTAATAGAAGCCGCGGGCTTGCACGGCGTCGCTGATCGCCAGATTGGTGACCCCCGGCTGCACCGTGACGCAGCGGTTGTCATAGTCGATGTCGAGTATCTTCTTGAACTTGCCGAGACCCAGCAGCACGCCGTCGGCCAACGGCAAGGCGCCGCCCGACAGCGACGTTCCGGCACCCCGCGGCACCACCTTGATCGCCTGTTCATGGCAATGGCGCAAAACCCGCGACACCTGTTCCGTGGTCTCGGGGAGCACCACGACCAGCGGCATCTGCCGGTAGGCGGTGAGGCCGTCGGTCTCATAGGCCCGCATCTCGGCGGGCGTTTCGATGACCCCCTCGCCCGGCACGATGCGGCGCAGCGCCGCCGCCAGCTCTGCCCTTCGGGCGATTGCCGTGGCGTCGGGGATCGGCATGGTGAGCATTAATGTCGCACCTTGATCGCTTGCCGGAATATTGACTTAAGTTCGGTCATTGATACTGCCAATATAGTCGATCAGGCAATCAAGTCGATCATCGGAGAGTGAGAATGTCGAAATCCCTTTATGTGTCCGCTTTATTGCTGTCTCTGGCAGCCGTCCCGGCCATGGCCGAGGGCGATGCCGCCAAGGGCGAAAAAGTGTTCAAGAAATGCCTGGCCTGCCACACGGCCGACGCCGAGACCAACAAGACCGGCCCGCACCTCAAGGGCGTCGTGGGGCGCAAGGCGGCAACGGTGGAGGGCTACAAATATTCCGCCGATCTGATGGCCCTAGGCGAGGCCGGGACCGTCTGGGACGATGCCAATCTCGACAAGTATCTGGAAAACCCGAAAGCCGTGGCGCCCAAGGGCAAGATGGCCTTTCCGGGCCTCAAGAAGCCGGAAGAGCGCGCCGACCTGATCGCCTTTCTCAAAACCAAAATGTAGGCGCTTGCGGGCGGCCTTGGGGGCTGGCAAGAAGCCGTCTCCGAGGAACTTGCAACGATGACCGCCCAAGCGCCGCGCGTTGGCCTTTTCGTCACCTGCCTGGTCGATCTCATCCGGCCGTCCATCGGCTTTGCCGCCGTGAAACTTCTGGAAGACGCGGGCTGCCGTGTCGAAGTGCCGGAAGCCCAGACCTGTTGCGGCCAGCCCGCCTATAATTCCGGCGACCGCCGCGATGCCTTAGGCACCGCCCGCCAGGTGATCGCGGCATTCAGGGATTTCGACTACGTGGTGGTGCCGTCCGGCTCCTGCGGCGGCATGATCGC
>JANMQB010000097.1:0-3939 GCA_031370155.1 Hyphomicrobiales bacterium
GCTGGCACTTCGGGCTATGCACGCTGGCCACACGGCATAACCACAGATGATTGGGGCAAACTAGCGGCATGGGCGGCGGCAAACAAGCGGAAGGACAGCGCATCACCTATGCCGATGCGGGCGTCGATATTGCGGCCGGCAATGCGCTGGTGGAAGCGATCAAGCCCTTGACAAAATCGACGGCGCGGGCCGGGACCGATTCGGCGCTGGGCGGCTTCGGGGCACTGTTCGATCTCAAGGCGGCGGGCTTCCGCGATCCGGTGCTGGTGGCCGCCAATGACGGGGTGGGCACCAAGCTCCGGCTGGCCATCGACAGCGGCATCCACAATACGGTGGGCATCGATCTGGTCGCCATGTCGGTCAACGATCTGGTGGTGCAGGGAGCGGAGCCCTTGTTCTTTCTCGATTACTTCGCAACGGGCAAGCTCGATGTGGGCGTGGCGCGCCAGGTGATCGCCGGCATCGCCGAGGGCTGCCGCCAGGCGGGCTGCGCGCTGATCGGCGGCGAGACGGCGGAAATGCCCGGCATGTATCGGGGCAAGGATTACGATCTGGCGGGTTTCGCGGTGGGCGCGGTGGAGCGCGAGAAAATTTTGCCGCGGGCCGATGTGGGAGCGGGTGATATCATTCTCGGGCTTGCGTCTTCCGGGCCGCACTCCAACGGCTATTCGCTGATCCGCAAGCTGGTCGAGATGAGCGGGCTGGGGCTGGGCGATGCGGCACCCTTTGCAAAGGGGCAAAGTCTCGGCGAAGCGCTGCTGACGCCGACCCGCATCTATGTGAAGCCGGTGCTTGCGGCCCTCAAGGTGTCGGCCGGCATCAAGGCGCTGGCGCACATTACCGGCGGCGGGTTTCTTGAGAATATTCCCCGCGTGCTGCCGAAGGACACGGTGGCGGAGATCGACCTGGCCAAGGTGCCCTGCCCGCCGGTTTTCGGCTGGCTCAGGCAGATCGGCAATCTGGCCGAGCGCGAGATGCTGCGCACCTTCAATTGCGGCATCGGCATGATCGTAGTGGTCGAGGCCAACGAGGCCAAGGCCGTGGCGCAATCGCTTGAGGGGTCGGGTGAGACGGTGGTGCGGCTTGGGCAAATTCGCGCCCGCGTGGACGCTGAAGAACAGGTCGCCACGCGCGGCTCACTCGCCCTCGCATGAGCGCCCGCAAGCGCGTGGGCGTGCTCATATCGGGGCGCGGCTCCAACATGATGGCGCTCGTTGAAGCGGCGCGCCATCCCGCCTATCCGGCGGAGATCGCCTGCGTGGTGTCGAACCGGCCCGAGGCGGAGGGGTTGAAGCATGCCGCCGCCATGGGCATCGCCACAAAAGTGATCGATCATCAGGCCTATAGGAGCCGCGAGGCCTTCGAGGCGGCGCTCAACCAACATCTGCAATCGCAACGGCTCGATTTCATCGCGCTCGCCGGATTCATGCGGGTGCTGACGCCCGGCCTCATCGAAAGCTGGCGCGACAGGATGATCAATATCCATCCTTCGCTGCTGCCCGCCTACGGGGGCCTCAACACTCATGCGCGAGCGCTTGCCGATGGAGTCACGGAGCATGGCTGCACGGTCCACATCGTGCGCACCGAACTGGACAGCGGTCCCATCATCGCGCAGGCGAAAGTGCCGGTCTTGCCCGGCGACACGGCGGCGACGCTGGCGGCGCGGGTGCTCATCGAGGAGCACAGGCTCTATCCGCAAGCCCTCGCCCTCCTCGCCTCGGGCCGCATCCGCATCGCGGGCGATCAGGTGAAGACGTCGAGCTGAAGCTGGTCTTCAATCTTGCCGCCGGCCGGGCTAAGAGAATCGCGCAGGAGAACACCCACCATGCCGCTTCCCATCATCATCGACACCGATCCCGGCCAGGACGACGCCGTGGCCATTCTGCTGGCGCTGGCTTCGCCGGAGCTCGAGGTCGTGGGCATCACGGCGGTGGCGGGGAACGTGCCCTTGTCTCTCACCGAGAAGAACGCCCGCAAAATCTGCGAGTTGGCGGGCAGGCCCGACATCAAGGTGCATGCCGGGGCGGTCAGGCCGATGCTGCGCAATCTGGTGACGGCGGAACATGTGCACGGCAAGACCGGCCTCGACGGCCCGGTGCTGCCGGAACCCACAATGCCGCTGCAGAAGCAGCACGGCGTCGATTTCATCGTCGAGACCCTGATGCGGCGCGATGCCGGGACGGTGACCTTGTGCACATTCGGGCCCCTCACCAATGTGGCGCTCGCCCTGGTGCGCGAACCGCGGATCGCCTCGCGCATCGCGCGCATCGTCGCCATGGGCGGCGGCTTCTTCGAGGGCGGCAACGTGACGCCGGCGGCCGAATTCAACATCTATGTCGATCCGCATGCGGCGCGCGTGGTGTTCGAGGCGGGAATTTCGGTGACCCTCATTCCGCTCGACTGCACGCACCAGGCGCTGACCACGGCGAAGCGGGTGGCGAAGTTCCGGGCGATGACCAACAAAGCCGGACCGGCCACGGCGGCGCTGCTGGGCTTCTCCGAACGTTTCGACGAGCACAAATACGGCACCGACGGCGCGCCGCTGCACGATCCTTGCGTCATCGCCTGGCTGCTCAAGCCGGAACTGTTCAAGGGCCGCGACGTGCATGTCGGCATCGAATGCGAATCGGAACTCACCATGGGCATGACGGTCGTCGACTGGTGGAAGGTGACGGAGCGGGCGCCCAACGCCACGGTGATCCGCTCGCTCGACGCCGGCGGCTTCTTCGCGTTGCTGACCGAGCGGATCGGAAGGCTGCCTTAGCAGATTGCTGAAACACCTTTCACGCAGCTATGCTTCGAGGCTCACGGCTTCGCCGTGAGCACCTCAGCATGAGGGAAAGGAAGGAATTACCTCACCCTGAGGTGTGAGCGAAGCGAGCCTCGAAGGGTCAGCCCGCCATTACGGCGATGGGGGCGAGGGTGGCGATGGCCAGAAACAGCGCCATGAGGAGGAGCCAGCGCACAGGCAGGGTGAGGCGGGTGCCGGTCATGGCCGAAAGGTTGCGGCGATTCTCGACGGCGGAAAACGATTCTTTTCAAGCCCTTGAACCGCGGTTCTTGAGAAAGTGAATCATTCGTTAACGGAGTCTTATCGCTACTAAAGCGATTTGCACCTCAGCGTGAGGAGTTTCCATGGTCCTCACCCTGAGGAGCCTCGCGGCACGCGAGGCCTCGAAGGGTCAGCCGCGTGACGGGCTCTTGCGAGCGAGTCAGGCCGGTGTAGCAGCTGCCGTCGTTGCAGCGGAGGATGTAGACCCAGGCGCCCATGGCTGCAGTCTCGCTGGTTGCCGACCCTTCGAGGCATCGCCTCCGGCGATGCGCCTCAGGGTGAGGTTCGAGGCTCGATGCTAGCGCATCGAGCACCTCAGGGTGAGGATCTATTGGGCTTCGGAGTGAACTTTCCTTAACCATACGCGGTTGTCGTGGAAGGCGCCGCCCGCCGCGGGGGCTGGCTGGTCGCAGCCGGTCAGCGTGTTGATCCCCTGCCCGTCCTCGAAGGCCTCGTTGGGCCAGATCGACTCGACGATGAGAACGCCGCGGCGCAAGCCCGCAAAGGCCCCGGCATGCAGCGTTATGGCGCCGCGGGCGCTGCCGAGCTTCACCCTGGCGCCGTCGGCGATGCCGAGTGCTGCGAGATCGTCGGGATGCACGAAGACGCTGGGGCGGCCCTCGCGTTTCAGCGAGGTCGGCGTTTCGTTGAAGCTGGAATTGAGGAAGCCGCGGGCCGGGCTGGTGGCGAGGCGGAAGGGATAGGCTTCCGTCGCCTCCTCGATGGAATTCCAGTGGTCGGGGAGTTCCGGCATATCGGCGACCGGACCGAAAGGGCCGATGCCGGTCTTGAAGCGCACATTGTTCCAGTCGGGCTTGAAGCGGTATTTGCCGTCGCGGTGGCCGAAGCCGTTGAGATTGTGCGAGGCCGCGAAATCGGGCTGCACG
>JANMQB010000154.1:0-2178 GCA_031370155.1 Hyphomicrobiales bacterium
TTGCCGCGTCCTTCCTATATCCCGGGGAGTTCAGCCGGTGACGGCGTTCCGGAGAGGGCTCAAGCGAGACTGTCGGGAACGCGCCGAGGAGGAGGGAAGCCCATGGAACTCGAGAAATTTACCGAGCGCTCACGCGGTTTCGTGCAGTCGGCCCAGGCGCTGGCGTTGCGCGAGGGCCACCAGCGCTTCAGCCCCGAACATCTTCTGAAAGTCCTGCTCGACGACGCGGAAGGCCTGGCGGCCGGGCTGATCAAAGCGGCCGACGGCGATTCGCGCGCTGCCCTGCGCCAGACCGAAGCGGCGCTGGCGAAAATGCCCAAGGTTTCAGGCGGCGGGGCGGGCCAGGTTTATTTGGCGCCCGAGACGGCGCGGGTTTTCGAGGCGGCGGAAAAACTCGCGGCCAAGACCGGCGACAGCTATGTCACCGCCGAACGGCTGCTGCAGGCGCTGGCGATCGAGCAAAGCGAAGCCGCCAAAGTCCTCAAGGCGGCGGGCGTGACCGCGCAGGGTCTTAACCAGGCGATCGACGCGATCCGCAAGGGCCGCACCGCCGATACGGCTTCGGCCGAGCAGGGCTACGACGCGCTCAAAAAATATTCCCGCGACCTGACCGAAGCGGCGCAGACGGGCAAGCTCGATCCGGTGATCGGCCGCGACGAGGAAATCCGCCGCACCATCCAGGTGCTGTCGCGGCGCACCAAGAACAATCCGGTGCTGATCGGCGAGCCGGGCGTCGGCAAGACGGCGATCGCCGAGGGCCTGGCGCTGCGCATCATCAAGGGCGACGTGCCCGAGAGCCTCAAGGACAAGAAGCTCTTGGCGCTCGACATGGGATCGCTCATCGCCGGCGCCAAATACCGCGGCGAATTCGAGGAGCGTCTCAAGGCCGTGCTGTCGGAGGTGACTTCGGCGGAAGGCGGCATCATCCTGTTCATCGACGAAATGCACACCCTGGTCGGCGCCGGCAAGGCCGACGGCGCCATGGATGCCTCCAACCTCCTGAAGCCGGCGCTGGCGCGCGGCGAGCTGCACTGCATCGGCGCCACCACGCTCGACGAATACCGCAAGCACGTGGAGAAGGATGCCGCCCTTGCCCGGCGTTTCCAGCCGGTCTTCGTCAGCGAACCCTCGGTCGAGGATTCGATTTCGATCCTGCGCGGCATCAAGGAGAAATACGAACTCCACCACGGCGTCCGCATCACCGACGCGGCGATCGTGGCGGCGGCGACGCTTTCCAGCCGCTATATTTCCGATCGCTTCCTGCCCGACAAGGCCATCGACCTGATGGACGAGGCGGCGGCCCGGCTGCGCATGCAGGTCGACTCCAAGCCCGAGGAACTCGACGAGATCGACCGCCGCATCATGCAATTGCAGATCGAGCGCGGGGCTCTGAAGAAGGAGACCGATACGGCCTCGAAGGACCGTCTCGCCAGGCTCGAGCAGGAACTCGCCGGCTTCGAGGAGAAGTCGGCCTCGCTGACCCGCAAGTGGCAGGCGGAGAAGGAGAAGCTGGCCTCGGCCTCGAAGCTCAAGGAAGAGCTGGAGAAGGCGCGGCTGCAGCTCGACCAGGCGCAGCGCAAGGGCGATTTCGCGAGAGCCGGCGAGCTCGCCTATGCGACCATTCCCGAACTTGAAAAGAAGCTCAAGACGGCGGAGCAGGCGGGCGAATCGAAAATGCTCGAAGAAGCGGTGACCGAGGCTCATGTGGCCCAGGTCGTGTCGCGCTGGACCGGCATACCCGTCGACCGGATGCTGGAAGGCGAGCGCCAGAAGCTCCTGCACATGGAAAAGGATTTGGGCCGCCGCGTCGTCGGCCAGGAGGAAGCGGTGACAGCGGTCGCAACCGCGGTGCGCCGGGCCCGTGCGGGCTTGCAGGATCCGAACCGTCCCATCGGCTCCTTCATGTTCCTGGGGCCCACCGGGGTGGGCAAGACCGAGCTCACCAAGGCGCTTGCCGCCTTCCTGTTCGATGACGAGCACGCCATGGTGCGGATGGACATGTCGGAATACATGGAGAAGCACTCGGTTGCCCGCATGATCGGCGCGCCTCCCGGCTATGTCGGCTACGACGAGGGGGGTGCTCTGACCGAAGCGGTCAGGCGGCGGCCCTATCAGGTGGTGCAGTTCGACGAAATCGAGAAGGCGCATCCCGACGTCTTCAACGTGCTCTTGCAGGTG
>JANMQB010000160.1:0-3411 GCA_031370155.1 Hyphomicrobiales bacterium
TCGGGCGGCATGGAGAGATTCTGGCCGGACCTCACGGCAGCTTCCTGCGGCGCCATGGACTTGCCATAGCCGGCGACATCGAACAGTCCCCCGCCGGCGCAGCCGGCCAGGAGGGCCCCGGAGGCCAAGATGGTGACGATCGAGACGAAGCGTTTCACGGCCAAACCTTCAAATACGCAACGAACCCGACAGGCATTGCCGCCCAAACCGGGCATTTCAAAGGCATTCATTTCGCCTGCCGGACGAAGGCCGATTCATAGAGCAAGAGGGCCACCCCGGCAACAATGGCCACATCGGCAAGGTTGAAAATATACCAGCTGAAGCTTCCCCAATGGAAATGGAAGAAATCGGCAACCGCGCCATATACCGCCCGGTCAAGGGCGTTGGAGAGAGCGCCCCCCAGAACCAGGGCGAGGGCCGCCGCGTTGAGGGCGGCGCGGCTGCGGGCCAGCCAGACCCAGAGCATGGCGGAAAGCGCCAGGCTCAACACGATGAGCAGGCCCTGCAAATCGGTCTTGAGCAGGCCGTAGGAAATGCCGCGGTTCCAGGTGAGAACCAGATCGAAGAAGGCGGTGAGCACCACGGGCTGGCGCGCCTCGATGCCATAGACATGGAGCATCCACCATTTGTGGGTCTGGTCGAGGCCGAAGACGAGTGCGGCCAGCGCCAGGCCGAGGGGCGCCAAGGGCCCCCACAGGCGCAATGTCATCAGACGGTTTTCCCGAAACGTGTCTGCCATTCGCGCACCGCCTCGGCATCGCGGGGCGTGATATCTGGAAATTCCGGATCGCTGCCGACGTCGGAGGTGATTTTCCACGAGCGGGCGCATTTCTTGCCGATAGCTGGCTTGAAGACCACGGCCACGCCCTTGACGGCATCAAGCCGGAAGGCATCCGTGGGGCCTTCGCCTGCGATGAGCGCCGCTCCCGAGGTGATCGAGATTTCAGCGAGATCGACGCCGTTCAGAGCGGCCAGCAGGCCGGGATCGGAAACATGAACTTCCGGGGCGGCTTCCAGCGCCGAGCCGATGGTCTTCTTCACCTGGCGCTCGATTTCGAGAGCGCCGGTGACGACGGAGCGCAGCTCCCTGATCTTGTCCCATTTGGCGGCAAGTTCGGGAGCGGCCCATTCATCGGGCGTCCTGGCGAAGGGCATGACGTGAACGGAAGAGCCCTCGCCGGCAAAGCGCGACAGCCAGACCTCTTCCATGGTGAAGGCCAAGACCGGCGCCCACCATGTCGTGAGACAATGGAAAAGCTGATCCAGCACGCTGCGGCAGGCGCGGCGGCGAAGCGCCGACCAGGGATCACAATAGAGCGAGTCCTTCCTGATATCGAAATAAAAGGCCGAGAGATCGACGGTCATGAAATTGCTCAGAACCGCGAACAGGCGCTTGTAATCGAAGATTTCATAAGCCTGGCGCACCTGCGCGTCGACTTCATGCAGGCGATGTAAAATGTAGCGCTCGAGTTCCGGCATGTCCTTGGGGTGGACGCGCTCCCAGTCCTTGAGTCCGTCGAGGGCGCCCAAAATATAACGCATGGTATTGCGCAGCTTGCGGTAGGCCTCGATGTTGGTTTTCAGGATTTCGGGGCCGAGACGCAAATCCTCGGCATAATCGGCGGAGGCGACCCACAGGCGCAAGATATCGGCGCCCGACTGCTTGATGACGTCCTGCGGGGTGACGATGTTGCCAAGCGACTTCGACATCTTGCGGCCGTCCTCGGCGACCACGAAGCCATGGGTGAGCACGGCATCGTAGGGCGCGCGCCCGCGCGTGCCGCAGGATTCGAGGAGCGAGGAATGGAACCAGCCGCGATGCTGGTCGGAGCCTTCGAGATAGAGGTCGGCCGGCCATTTGAGATCGGGGCGCTGTTCGAGAACGAAGGCGTGAGTGGAGCCCGAGTCGAACCAGACATCGAGAATGTCGCGCACCTGCTCCCATTGGTCCGGGTCGGACACATCATTACCGAGAAAGCGGCGCGCCGCGCCCTCGGCAAACCAGGCATCGGCGCCTTCCTCAGAAAATGAGTCAACGATCCGCTTGTTAACATTGATATTATTGAGTATTTCCCCCGTTTCCTTGTGCACGAAAACGGCAATCGGCACGCCCCAGGCGCGCTGGCGCGAGATCACCCAGTCGGGCCGCTCGGCGATCATCGAGCGCAGACGGCTCTGACCGGTTGAAGGAAAAAACCTGGAGTCTGCGATGGCTTTTAGTGCGCGCATACGGAGAGTGTCACTCTTGACAGGAACGTCGTCCTGATGGTCGTAGAACTCTTCTCCGGGCAAAAGAAAATCTATACCTTCGCTAGTAATTCTATAGTCCATGGAAATGAACCACTGCGGCGTATTGCGGAAGATGATCGGTTTCTTGGAGCGCCAGGAATGGGGATACTGGTGCTTGAGGCGGCCGCGGGCGAGGAGCATGCCCGCATCCTTCAATGCAGTGATGACCGCCTCATTGGCATCGCCCTTCTCGCCCTTGTCGGTGATGACGCGCTTGCCCTCGAAGCCCGGCGCGTCCTTGGTGAAGAAGCCGTCGGCATCGACGGTGAGGGGGATGATCGTATTGATCCCTCTCAAACGAAGACGCGGCTCACATTTAGTCCAGATGTTATAGTCATCTGAACCATGTCCCGGAGCTGTATGAACAAACCCTGTACCCGCGTCGTCGGTCACGTGATCGCCCTCAAGGAGCGGGACGTCAAAATTATATCCAATCGAGCTTAGAGGGTGTCTGCAAACAAAGACCGAGAGGTCATCCGAGTTGACATCACGTACTTTCTTCCATTGCTCGATTCGAGCGACATTTTTCGCTGAATCCGACAAATTGTTTGCAAGAATGAGCAAATCACCAGGCTTCGCCCAATTGTCCGCCGCAGCGACTGTCACCTTATAAAGACCGTACTCGATTTTTCGCGAAAAACTAATCGCTCGGTTGCCTGGGATTGTCCAAGGCGTGGTCGTCCAAATCAGAATTGAAGAGTTACGATAATCAGCCCAACGATCATTCCAACTATCATCGTTGATCGTAGCTATTGGGGTCTGTTTCACCGGAAATTTCACCCAGATCGTGTCGCTCGTGTAATCGTGATACTCGATTTCGGCCTCGGCCAGCGCCGTCTTCTCCACCACCGACCACATGACCGGCTTGGAGCCGCGATAGAGCTGGCCAGATTCGGCGAATTTCATCAGCTCCTTGGCGATCAGGGCCTCGGCCTTGAAATCCATGGTGAGATAGGGATGGTCCCAATCGCCGGTGACGCCGAGGCGCTTGAATTCGGCGCGCTGCACGTCGATCCAGTGGGCGGCGAAATTGCGGCACTCCTTGCGGAAATCGTTGATCGGCACCGCGTCCTTGTTGCGGCCCTTGGCGCGGTATTCCTCCTCGATCTTCCATTCGATCGG
>JANMQB010000221.1:0-1502 GCA_031370155.1 Hyphomicrobiales bacterium
GCCTCATGGGTTATCACCGCTACAGCGGCGCAAGGGGATGCGCCGGCGTCTCTGTGCCGGAGACCAAGAAGTAACAAAAGGGGCGTAAAACCGGAATGCTGCGGGTAGGAATTCAGCGCGTTGCGATTTTCGCGGCCCTTGTGTTTTTGACGGCCTGCTCCGGCATTCCCCGCTCGGGGCCCGCCGAAGTGGCGATCACCCAGGGTTCCGCCGATCTCGCCGGCTTCTCGCTTGTCGACATGAACCCGCAAAATGTCGGCAATTATCTGGTGCGCCAGGTCGGCGACGGCGCCGGCACCGCCGGAGTTCCCTCCGCGCCTGCGGTGGTTCTCTCCTCCGGCGACATTATCAAGGTGCGGATTTCCGAAAGCAAGGAGGGCGGTCTTTTCGCGCCGCTCGCCACCGGCGGCACCGTCTTCGACAGGGTCCGCGTCGATCACCGCGGCACTATTTCGCTGCCCTATGCATCGCGGGTCAAGGTTTCCGGGCTCGATACCGAGGCGGTCGCGGAGCGCATCCGCGACAAGCTCTCCGGCGTCTCCTTCGAGCCGCAGGTCTATGTCGAGCTGGTGGCCGACCGCGGTTCCAGCGTACTGGTCGGCGGCGCGGTGAAGAACCCCGGCCGCTTTTCCCTGCTCGAAGGGCCGATGACGCTGCTCGATGCCGTCGGCAAGGCGGGCGGGGCAACCGGTCCCGCCCACCAGATCGACGTGCTGGTCCGCCGCGGCAAGCAGGTGATGCGCGTGCCCCTTTCCACCGTCCAGAGCGGCCGCAACATGCAACTGCGCTCCGGCGATGAAGTGATCCTCGAGACCGATGCCAAGGTGTTCAATGCGCTGGGCGCGGTCGCCAAGACCGGCCAGGTCGAATTCTCCAAGCTTAACCCGAGCCTGCTCGACGCGCTCTCCCAGGTGGGCGGCCTCTCCAACGACATTGCCAGCAACACCGGCGTCTTCGTCTTCCGCCTGCGCGAGCCGAAGGCCTGGCGGGACCAGGACGGCCGCTGGCACGAAGGTCCGGCGATCTTCCGGTTCAACATGTCGAGGCCCGAGACCATGTTCATCGCCCAGGTCTTCGGAGTTGTGCCGGACGACACGATCTATGTGACCAATGCACCAACGGTCGAGTGGATGCGGGCCATCACTCCGATCGCCGCCACCATGGCGGCGGTGAACAACGCGGTGAACGCCGGCGTCAAGGCGGGTATCATAGTGCCTTAGTGGTTGATGCCGCCATGACAGTCGCCGTCTTCGGCAGCATCAATATGGACATCACCGCCTATATGGAACGGCTGCCGAAGCCGGGCGAAACCCTGCATGGCCGCCATTACAAGCTCGGCCTCGGCGGCAAGGGCGCCAATCAGGCGGTGGCGGTCCGCCGGCTCGGCAGCGACGTGCGCTTCATCGCCCGCCTCGGTGCCGACGATTTCGCTGGCGCGGCCGAACGCGAGCTTGCCTCCTATGGCGTCGATACCGCGCTGCTCCGCCGCGATGCCGGCGGCG
>JANMQB010000228.1:0-7632 GCA_031370155.1 Hyphomicrobiales bacterium
CGACTTTGCTCTAATTACTGGGCGCCTTCCATCCGGCTTCATCCCGGTGCCCGGCGGCGGGCTTTCGGCAGTTTCCAGATGTGATCGACGAGATCGTCGACGGTCAGGCCGTCCTCGGAATAGGCCTCCTCGGTCACCGAAATCCCGGCCTCGCGCACGGTTTCGGCGCGGCCCGACACCAGCGGATGCCACCAGGCCAAGGGCTGGCCCTCGTCGAGCAGGCGATAGGCGCATGTCCTGGGCAGCCAGCCCAATGAGCCGACATTCTCCGCCGTCAGGGTGACGCAGTCGGGCACGCGCGAAGCCCGGTTGGCATAGTCGGTGCAGCGGCAGGTGCCGAGATCGAGCAGCTTGCAGGCGGCCCGTGTATAAAGGAACTTGCCGGTATCTTCGTCCTCGAGCTTGTTGAGGCAGCAGCGGCCGCAGCCGTCGCAGAGCGATTCCCACTCCGCGCGGGTCATCTCGGCAAGGGCTTTGGTTTCCCAGAATGGGGGATCGCCCGGCATGGCCGACCCAAGAAAGGCGAGTGCCGCGGCAATGTCAACAGGCGGGGCGGCAGCCTTAACAGGGTACAACCCGGCATCTGGCCAGGGCCCGTGCAATTCACCAATAATTTGGTATAATTCGGTCTCCATGAAAGAAATGACCGCCCGGCGGGAACCAACGCGTTTTCGTCACATTCTATTCCTACATGGCGTCACATCCGCTGCCCGGTGAAACTCGTGCCGAAACTGCCCACCCGCAATCCGGTCTACCGCTTCTTCTGGAAGTTCGATTCGCTTGTCAGCTCGAGCCTGTTCGAGAGCTGGGATGCCGTGAAGCGGGCGGGCTCGGCCTATTCCTCCTTCCTGCACCGCTTCCGCATCAACGGGCTCAAGCGGGTGGCGGTCGATCTCATCGATGACGGCGCCACCTTCGGCACGGTCGTGGCATTCGGCCTTCTCGCCTACGCGCTGCCGCCCTTCTCGGGCACCGGCGACGTCTGGAACAAGGGCCGCGAATATGCGGTAACCTTCACCGACGTTAACGGCGAGATCATCGGCCGCCGCGGCATCCGCCAGGACGACGCCATTCCGCTGGAAGATGTTCCGCCGCATTTGATCCAGGCGGTTCTGGCCACCGAGGATGCGCGATTCTTCGATCATTTCGGCGTCGATATGATCGGTACAATGCGCGCCATCATCCAGAACGCTCGCGCCAACGATGTGGTCCAGGGCGGCTCGTCGCTGACCCAGCAGGTCGCCAAAAACCTGTTCCTGTCGCCGGAGCGCACCATCCGCCGCAAGGTGCACGAGGCTTTCCTCTCCCTGTGGATCGAAGCGCGGCTCAGCAAGGCGGAAATCCTCAAGCTCTATCTCGACCGCTCGTATCTGGGCGGCGGCACCTATGGCGTCGAGGCGGCGGCCCAGTATTATTTCGGCAAATCGATCCGCGACGTGACCTTGCCGGAAGCCGCCATGCTGGCCGGCCTGTTCAAAGCACCGTCGAGATATGCCCCGCACGCCAATCCGGAAGCGGCACGGGCGCGCGCCAATGTGGTGCTCTACCGCATGCTGGATACGGGCTTTATCTCCCAGGGCGAACTCCTGCAGGCGCGGCGCGAGCCCGCCGTGTTCGTGCCGCAGAACAATCCCAACAGCCCCGACTGGTTCCTCGACTGGGCCTACAAGGACACCATCGCCCTTCTCGAAAAGCACCACATCAGCGGCGATTTCGTGATCGAAGTGAAAACCACCATCGACATGAAACTGCAGACCGCGGCGCAGCAGATCATCAACGAGACGATCGACACGGAGGGGCCGCAATATCACATAACCCAGGGTGCGGCCGTCACCATGACGCCCGGCGGCGCCGTCAAGGCGATCGTCGGCGGCCGCGATTACGAGAACAGCCAATTCAACCGGGCGACCGACGCAGAGCGGCAGCCGGGCTCGGCTTTCAAGCCTTTCGTCTATCTGGCCGCGCTGCTCAACGGCTACAAGCCGGGCGATATCGTGGTCGACGGACCGGTTTCGGTCGGCGGCTGGTCGCCGCGCAACTATTCCGAAAAGTATGCCGGCCGCACCACGCTGATGAATGCCCTGGCGCATTCCTACAATTCCGTGCCGGTGCGCCTGATGATCGATATCGGCAGGCGGTCGATCATCGAGACCGCGCACAAGGTAGGCATCCAGGGCGAACTCGAAACCTGGCCGCCCATGGTGCTGGGAACCAGCGCGCTGACGCTTCTCGATCTCACCACCGGTTATGCCACCTTCGCCGCGAACGGCAAGCTGGCGCGGCCCTATACGGTCCTCGAGATGCGGCGGGCCAACGGCGATGTGATCTATAGCCGGGACGTGAACGGCGAAGGGCCCGCCCCCCAGGTTGTGCCGGAAGAGACAATCGCCGAGCTCAATTCCATGCTCAGCGCGGTGGTGAAGAGCGGCACCGGCCGGCGCGCCGATCTCGGCTTCGCGCCACAGGGCGGCAAGACCGGAACCAACCAGAGCTACCGCGACGCCTGGTACGTCGGTTTCACCGCTCACAACGTCACCGGCGTGTGGCTCGGCAACGACGATTTCTCCGAAATGAACCGCGTGACCGGCGGCCTGATACCCGCGCCGGCGTGGAAGAAGATCATGCTGGTGGCGGAAGCGGGCCAGACGCCCGAAGGCCTGGCCGGCATTCCATTCAACGACAGCTATGTGCAAATGGCCGCGGCGTATGAACAGGAGTTGAAACCGGCCACCGACGAGACCGCATCCGCCACCGTTGAAGGTGCACTGCCCGATCCAGGCCAGGACGGAGTGACGCTGGTCCTCAACGACATGTTCAGCCTGTTCAAGGATGAGACCAAGGCGAAGAAGTCCAAAGCGCGCGCCGCAAATCAACAATCCTTGATCCTGCCCAAGGCCAATACAGGCGATGAAGAGACCAAGTCCTTCCTCGACGAAATCTTCGGTTCCTCGGACAACGGCGACCGGCCGCGGAAGAAAAAGAAGAAGAAACCGTTGTTCAGCTTCTAGATCACATGATGCGAGAGTTCCTCCGCGGCATATTCTATCTGCTTCTCGGCGTGCTTGGCGGCTATCTCAGCGCCACCGCGGCAGTCGACAGCTTCGGCGCCTCGCCCGCCGGTGCCGGCAGCCAGTGGCAGCATTGGGACGTTGCACCCTCCTCGGCCGCTCACCCCTATGCGATCGCCCATTACCTGCTGGCGGGCCGGTTTCCACCGCCCTCCGGACAGATCATGGAATTCGTGACCGACCTCGACAAGGACGGCAATGCGATCGACGGAGATTGCATCTACCGCGTCACCGGCAAGCCGGCTGCGGCGCGCTGGTGGAGCATCGCTCTGCCGGAGACCGAAACAGCCGCCAATCCCGTCGTCACCGCCGAAACAGCCGTCCTCGATGCCGACGGCCTGCTGACGGTGACAATCTCGCGCCATCCATCGCCCGGCAACTGGCTTGGGCCCGCATCCGGCGAAAACTACAGCCTGATCTATGCCGTCTCGGAATCCGAAGCGGCCTCCGGGACAACCGCCGCGCCACCCTTCACAATCGCCCGGACGGAGTGCTGATATGGCGCGGCTCTACTGGATCATCACCGCCGCAGTGCTCGCCGTCGCCGTTCACACCGCCTATATGCTGCTGGCGCCGGCCCGTGCTTTCGAACGGAATGTGGAGCGGATCGCCGGCGAAGCGGGACGCAATGCGTTCTTCGTGATCCCGCCGGATCAACAGAACCGGCTGTTTCCGGCCTTTCCTTCCGCGGATATGTTCGGCGCCTGCGCCTTCGACGTCTCGGCGGCAAAGGTGGCGCTCGCCGCACAGATGCCGAAGGGCCTGTGGACGCTCACCGTTTACTCCGGTGCAGGCGACGTCATTTACGTGCTGAACGACCGGCAATCGGGTGCCGACAGTTTCACCGTCACCTTGTCGCTGGCGCCGAGTCTGATCGAGATGCTGCAACAGGCAGGCGGCGAAGATACTGGCGGCACGACCGGCTGGGATGTTCAGACGGCCAAGCCCAAAGGCATCGCGGTATTGTGGGTTTCCATCGCCGAACCGGAACAGCGCCCGGCATTGGAAGCGATTCTGCGGCAGAGTTCGTGCAAGACGGTTGCGTCCTGAGAGACGCCTTCAGGCCGGATCGGCCTCGGCGGGGAGCGCAGCCGCCGAGGAACCCTTGCGGCGCGGCACGACGCGGTCGGCAAGGCTGAATTCACGCCGCTCGATCCTGATACCCGGAAAGATCACAACTTCAGCCTGCGCTTGAAGCCTGTCACTGTCGACCGGCATCACCCGAACTGCAGGAAATTCGACGACCGTGCCCATTGTCTCCGTCCTCGTTGTCCGGCCCCATTCTCCGGGGTTCGGCTCGATGCGACAGATATAAGGCCAGTTCGGGTTAACAAACGACTAAACGCCTGCGCCAATGCGGTCAGGCCGTTGCAACCAGTCCGGCGGTGCCGCGACGGTCTTCGACTTCGACGATCCAGATGTCCGGATCGGCGGTCTGGCGCCGTGCCAGGAGTTTGGCAACTGCCTCGGATGAAGCGGGAAAGGCGATCTCCTCGATCCAGCGCCGCTCGCCTGCCTCATCGTAGGCAGGTCCGGGGGCGGGACTGAACAGATGCAGGCTTCCATCGCGTTGATCGACGATGACGTAGACGGCGCCCGCTTCCGGCGCACCCTTCCTGACGACGGCACCATAGATGCCCTGCGTCTGGCAGCGGCGCAGGAACGCACTCACCCAAATCTCGGATTTCAATCGCATCGGCGGATCGCGCTATTGCTCAGCGGCAATCTCGGACTGGCCGCTCATCTTTTCAAGCTCGGAAACCAGCGCGGCGCCAATCTCGCCGGTCTCGGGCAGGCCGCGGTCGCGCTCGAAGCGCTTGATCGCATCGCGGGTCTGCAGGGTCAGCTCGCCGTCGATCGGGCCCGGTTCATAGGCAAGTTCGGCAAGGCCCGTTTGGACGCGGCGGATGCGGGCCTTGTCCTTGCTATCGCCGCCGGGTGCGGTGCTGCCGGTGAACAGTGACGCCTCGGCCACTTCGCGGGTGAAGCGGATATGCTCGGCCAACTCGGCCGATGGCGTGCCGCTAACCGCAAGTCCGGTGGCCTTTTGATAGGTTTCGATCGCCTGACGGGTGCGAGGGCCCGTGACACCGTCGACCAGGCCCTTGTAATAGCCGGCAGCCAGGAGCTCGCGCTGCACGGCCTCGACGACCGGATCGTATTTCAGTCGGACAGTATTGCGATCGTCTTTCTTGGCATCGACGAGAATGCGTGGCGTCGCGTTGGCGGAAGCCTCGAACTCGGCGCCGGTCATGCGGCGCGGGCCGCCGTTCTGGGCGAAGACGGCATTGTAAAGTACAGCGGTGCCAATGACGGCCATGACGGAAAGCGCGAACAGCGCGGCAAGTCCGGGCCCGCGCTCGTCTTCGTCCGGCACGTCACGCATTACGCGTTCAGATTCACCGATGTCCCGATTTCCACGCACGGCGTACGCACACTCCCACGGGCCAAATTGCAGCAGAGGCGGTTAACGGCGTCTTTCCGCTTTTGGCGCTCTCCGCGGCGGCCCGGCAGCAGCATCGCGGAATTGGGTTAATCGCTGGTTGACCGCAAGACTAAAATTTGAAGCAAATACAATTCAATCTTGAGATCTATTCGATTTAATTGCCTGTTCACCGCTTTAAGTGAACGAAACGTCTTCCCTGTATGTAGAAAACACTGAAAAAAGGTGCGGGGATGCGTATCTTTCGAACCATCATATTTCTCACCGGCATCGCGGTGCTGATGCCGTCGCCACCGGAAAGCGAAAACTCCAGTGCGGTGATCCTGGCCAGCAATGCGGCGGAGACCGCCGGCCTGGTGACGGCCGCCTCGCAGACGGTCTCCGACGCCGCTTCCTTCTGCAGCCGCCAGCCGGGCGTGTGCCGGACGGCCGGCTATGTCGCGGCCAAGCTCGAGGCCAAGGCCAAGTATGGCGTCAGGCTGATCTACGAATGGGCCAGCGAAGCCAATGGCGAGCCTGGCGTGTCGCCCTATGCCGATCAGGCCGATGCCGCCGATCCGATCGAGACCGGATCGACGGTCGCCGCCGCAGCCAGCGGGCAGTCGCAGTCGACGCTGATGATCGAGGATCTGCTGCCGGAATGGCGCGGGGCGCTGCCGCCGAAGAAAGGTTGAGATCGCCCGCGCCACGGCCTATCTCTGCACGGAGATAGGAGGACGGGGCTTGAGCCTGGCGGAATTCGAAAATCTGAAGTCGGACTTCGAGCTTCTCGACGATTGGGAAGACCGATACCGGCATGTCATCGAGCTGGGCAAGCAGTTGCCGCCGCTGGCCGAGGCGGACCGAAGCCCCGCCAACAAGGTGCGCGGCTGCGCCAGCCAGGTGTGGATCGTGACGCGGACTATCGACACCGCCAGCGGACCGGTCCTGGCTCTTGCCGGTGACAGCGACGCGCTGATCGTCAAGGGCCTCATCGCCATCTTGTTCATGATCTTCTCAGACGAGCCCGTCGCCGCCATCCTGGCCACCGACGCCGGCACGCTTCTCAATGTTCTCGGCCTCAAGGGCCACCTGACGCAGCAACGCTCAAACGGGCTTGCCTCGATGGTCGAGCGCATCAAGTCCGACGCGCGGCGGGCGCTTCACGACACTTCCGCCGCCGCAATCGCCGGCCGGTAATCCTCCCTCGCCCAATGCAGTGCGGCAGGCCGCCTGCCGTCATTCCCGCCCTTCAGCAGGCCGTAATGGCGGGCAAGGCCGGTGAGGGCCAGCGCCAGCACGGCCTTGCCGCTGCGCTGCGGCAAGTTGAGCAGACGCTCGGCCTGTTCGATGCCGGCGGCGAGGCAACAGACCTCGACCAGGATGCCGCCCAGTTCCGGCCCGACCGCCTGCAGCGCCCGGGTGACATTTTGACGCGCCGCCAATGCGTTGTCGGTCAGGGCGGCGATGCGGTTGTCGCTGATGGAGCCGCCGCCCGCGCCTGAATCGATCGGCAACTCCCAGGATGACGTGATGCGACGTTCCATCCGGGCCCGCTCATAGTCGGCGCGCAGTTTTTCGCCGGCCATGAATTGTTCGTCGCCGATGAGCGGACGGCCCTTCGCGTCCTTGCGGCTGCGCAGCCAGGTGAGCGGGTTTTCGGTGCGGTTGATCGCCGGCGCCGATGGTGCGGCACCTGGATCAACCAGCATGTGGGCCGGGCGAAGGTCTTGCCTGTCACCGGTGGCCGCCGTGAGCATCAGCCCGCCGCCGGGGCGTCCTGCGAGCAATCCCCTGGCCAGCATTGCCGTCACCAGCCGGTCCTCCGCCGTCGCGACGGCGCGCCGGAATTGGTTTGTGCGGCTGTAGAGCGACCAGATGGCTCCGCTCTTCAGGACATAGCCGCCGCTCAGGCTAAGGCGGCGGATGAGTTGCTGGCTTTCGCGGTGGAAGACGTTTTCGGGCAGGGGTGAATGCATGGTTCGTTCTCCTTGTCGGAGACGGCATTAGCAAATATTCCTACAGGAATCAATACCTCAAATAACTTTTATTTCCGATCAGGTGGCCATGACCTGCACCGCACCCTGCCAGGAATCGACAGAAGGCTGGAAATGATCGAAGCACAGGATCATGCCGACCCGG
>JANMQB010000229.1:0-1706 GCA_031370155.1 Hyphomicrobiales bacterium
TCGATCCTGCCCTTGAGCTTGCCGATCATGGATGGCTATCCGGCGCGATGATGTCGAGGTTGGGAAAATAGGTTCGATAGCGCCGGGCATCGCGGGTCAGCAGTACGTGGCTTCTGGTGGAGGCATGGGCACCGATGAGAAAATCCGCGAGCACCCGTTCGCGCATACCCCCCGCCAGCCGATAGGCGGCGTGGGCCAGACCGGCTTCGCGCGCCGCATCCCACGGCAGGTCTTCACGCACCAGTCCTAGACCGGACGCTATTTTGTTGAAGCGCCCGCCGTCCGTGAAGTAGGCGGCAATTTCGGCAAACACGATCTGATTGATCGTTAGGGAACCTGTCGTGGCGGCCTGCAACATGGTCCTTTCCGACCAGCGCGACCATTCCCCCGCTCCGTGCATCACATCGATAACGACATTCGAATCAACGAGAATCGACATCGTCGAACGGCCCGCGGGTCATTTCCATAATGTCGTCGCTCGTAAGGCCGCTTGCCCAGCCCTCGCGGCGGGCTTTGGCGCCCATCTCTTGAAGATGTTTAACTAACTTCAAGCCGGCATTCGCATTTTCTTCGCTCTCGGAACTGACCAGAACAATCTTGTCCCCCTCCTCCTCAAAGCCGACATTGCTGCCTGGTCCCACGCCAAGCTTGTCGCGGATTGCCTTGGGGATGGTGACTTGGCCCTTGCTGGTAATGCGCATGGTAATACCTCTAAGGTATTACTTAGCATCATGGCGTGAACAAGTCAAGAACGCGCCAGGACTTTGGCCAGCGTCCGTTGCCCCCGATGATGGGCATGGCAGATGGCGATGGCCAGCGCATCGGTCGAATCGGGCGTGTTCAGCTGTGCCTTCGGGAGCAGCAGCCGCACCATGTGCTTCACCTGATCTTTTTCCGCATGCCCCGCCCCCACCACCGATTTCTTGATCACATTGGGCGCATATTCGCTGACCGGAATGCCGAGCGAGGCCGGCGCCAGCATAGCGACGCCGCGCGCCTGGCCGAGCTTCAGGGTGGCGCGCGCATCCTTGTTGACGAAGGTTTCTTCGATGGCCGCCTCGTCGGGCGCGAAGCTCTTCAAGACTTCGAGCAGCCGGCTATGGATTTGCAGCAGCCGCTCGGCCAGCGGCGCATCGGCATCGGAATGGACGCTGCCATCGGCCACATAGGAGAGCCTGCCACCCGCAGCCTCGACGATGCCCCAGCCGGTATTGCGCAATCCCGGATCGATGCCGATGATTCGGACCATGATCCGAGACTAGCAGATCAGGCGGCGTTGAGCCGCGCCATCACGTCGTCGGAAATATCGGCATTGGAGAAGACGTTCTGCACGTCGTCATCCTCGTCCAGCGCCTCCACCAGCTTGATCAGGCTCTCGGCCTTTTCCTGGTCGAGCGGCGCCATGGTCTGCGGCTTCCACACGGCCTTGACCGATTGCGCCTCGCCGAATTTCGCCGCCAGCACCGCCGAGACCTCGCCGATATTCTCGAAGGCGCAGGTGACGGTGTGGCCTGCGGCGTCCGACTGCGCGTCATCGGCACCCGCGTCGATCGCCGCTTCCAGCATGGCGTCGGCCGAGGCCTTGTCCGCGCGATAGACGATCTCGCCCACACGGGTGAATATGAAGGCGACGGAGCCGGTCTCGCCGAGATGGCCGCCATACTTGGTGAACAGCGAGCGCACCACCGAGGCGGTGCGGTTGCGGT
>JANMQB010000261.1:0-1847 GCA_031370155.1 Hyphomicrobiales bacterium
CAGTACTTTGCCGGTAGTGGCGCGCCCTACGGGAGTCGAACCCGTCTTTACAACGTGAAAGGCTGTCGTCCTAACCGATAGACGAAGGGCGCGAACCGGCGCTCTATAGGGGGCTTCGCGGCGACTGGCAAGCTTTACGCAACCCGCGCCACGTCCTCGATGTGGATGGAGGGTTCGCGCTTCGAACCCCAGTCGTCGACGGTGAGCCTGCCGGCGATATGCAGCGGAAACTGGCGCTCGCCGAGCAGCAGTTCGCCCAAGTCAGTGCCCAGCGCCCTAAACGCCACGGCCTTGATGCGGGCACCGTCGGCGGCGGCCAGCGTGCAGCGGATGTGATCGCTGCCAACTTTGTCGGCATAGACGACGCGGTGCGCCGGAAACGCGAAGACCGGGGCCGGATGTCCCGCCCCATAGGGCCCCGCCTGTTCCAGAAGTTCGATCAGTTCGAGGCTGGCGCCGCTCGCCGTCAGCGCCCCGTCGATGGCGAGCGACCGGTCCGCGGCCGCCGCCACCTGGGCGCCGAGCCTCTCTTCCAGAAAGGCGCGGAGATCGCCGAGCCGCGCCGTTTCCACCGTCAGCCCCGCCGCCATGGCGTGGCCGCCGCCCTTGACGATGATCCCCGCTTCGAGTGCCTCGCGCACCGCGCGGCCGAGATCGACGCCGAAGATCGAGCGCCCGGACCCGCCGGCCAGGCCCGTCGCCTTGTCCTCGGACAGAACCAGGCTCGGCAGCGCGAAGCGTTCCTTGAGCCTTGCCGCAGCGAGGCCCACGACACCCGGATGCCAGCCCTGCCCCGAAACCACGAGCACCGTCTGGCGCCGCTCCCGCCCTATCGCTGCTTCGGCCTGCGTGACCGCGCGATCCACTACCGCGATTTCGATTTCCTGGCGCTCGCGGTTGAGGCGCTCCAATTCCTGGGCGATCTGGTTCGCTTCGCCGGGGTCGCGAGTGGTGAGAAGCCGCAAGCTTAATCCCGCATCGCCGATCCTTCCTGCCGCATTGATGCGCGGCCCCAACAAAAATCCCAGCGCATGGGTGTCGGGCCGGCGTTTCAGCCGCGCCACGTCGGCCAATGCCGCGAGCCCCACATTCTCCCGCCTTGCCATCACCTTGAGGCCTTGCGTGACATAGGCGCGGTTGAGGCCCTTGAGCGGCACCACATCGCACACCGTCGCCAGCGCCACCAGTTCCAGCCATTGCAGCAGGTTGGGCTCGGGCCGGGTGTCCCCATACCACTGCCTGGCGCGCAGAATTTTGTTGACCGCGGCGATCAGGATCATGGTGACGCCCGCCGCGCACAGATAGCCGAAGCCCGAGAGATCGTCCTGCCGGTTCGGATTGATGACCGCATGGGCGTGGGGGAGAATTTCGCCGGCCAGATGATGATCGACGATAATGGTGACGAAGCCCAGCTCCGCCGCGTGGGCCAGGGGATCATGCGCCGCAACTCCGCAATCGAGCGTCACCAGCAGATCGCAGCCCTGGTCCTTCAGCATCGAAACGGCTTGCTGGCTCGGCCCATAGCCTTCGGTCAGCCGGTCGGGCAGATGCACGCTCGCATCGCTCCCCACCGCGCGCAGGAACATTTGCAAAATGGCGCAGGCGCAAATGCCGTCGACATCGTAATCGCCGATGACGCCGATCTTCTCGCCCGCGATAACCGCCTCCGCCAGCCGCTCGGCCCCCTTTTCCATGTCGCGCAGCGCCGACGGCTGCGGCATCAGCCCGCGCAGGGTGGGATTGAGAAAGGCCTCCGCCTCCTCGAGCCCGACGCCGCGCGCCGCCAGCACGCGCCCCAGAATTTCCGGCAGCTCATGGCGTTCGGCGATCGCCTCCGCCAGCCGCGA
>JANMQB010000017.1:0-1971 GCA_031370155.1 Hyphomicrobiales bacterium
TCACCTACGCGCTGCGCAAGATGGCCTATACTTTCGCGCTGCTCGGCGGCCTCCAGGAAGCGCCAGCCACAGCGCCGGAATCCAAGGTGATGGTCGAACAAACGGCAACGGTTTTGACCGAGGCGGTGCGCAGCATCAACAACGGCATCCGCGGCTTCTATTTCGCCATCGCCGGGCTATTTCTCTTCGCCGGGCCCTATGTGTCGATCGCCATGACCATTGTGATCACCGGCATCCTGTTCTACCGGCAGATGCATTCGCCGACGGCACGGGCAATCGGCAAATATGTCGATGCGCTGAACCGGATCAAGCGTTGAGTTGCGCCGCCTGACGCGCCAGCGCCTCGATCGCCGCCCAGTCCTTCGCTTCGACCAGTTTCTTCGGCGCCATCCAAGAGCCGCCGATGGTGATGACATTGGAAAGTTTGAGATACTTTGGCGCCGTTTCCAGCGTGATGCCGCCGGTGGGGCAGAAGCTCACCTGCGGCAGGGGCGAAGCGAGCGATGTTAGATAGGCGATGCCGCCCGCAGGCTCGGCAGGGAAGAATTTCTGGAAGCGGTAGCCGCGATCCATGAGATTCATGCATTCCGTCGCCGTCGCACTGCCCGGAAGCAGCGGAACGATCATATCCTCTGCCGCGTCGAGAAGGGCTCTAGTGGAACCGGGGGAAACGGCGAAGGCGCAGCCAAGGCGCTCGGCCTCCTTCAATTTCTTGCCGTCGAGCACCGTGCCAGCGCCGACGATGGCGCCTTCCACTTCGGCGATGATGGCGCGAATGCACTCAAGCGCCGCCTTGGTCCGGAGCGTGATTTCGAGTACCGGAAGACCGCCCGCGACCAGAGCTCGGGCCAGCGGCACCGCGTCGGCCACGTTTTCGATGACCATCACCGGCACGACCGGCGCGGCCTTCAGGATCGATTCCATGCCTTCCTGAACATCTTGCGTCATCTCAAGCCTCCTCGAAGATCGAGGCGCCCTGGTCGGCGCGGCCGGCAATGGCACGGAAGGCGGAGAAGAGCTCGCGGCCGGTGCCCGCCCAATTGGG
Source organism: Hyphomicrobiales bacterium (assembly GCA_031370155.1). Taxonomy (GTDB): domain Bacteria; phylum Pseudomonadota; class Alphaproteobacteria; order Rhizobiales; family Aestuariivirgaceae; genus Aestuariivirga. The sequence continues at coordinate 1,046 of JANMQB010000017.1, forward strand.
CGTCAGATCGGCCTGAGCCGGAGCCCGGGCCGCGAATACTGCTTTGCTGACCAGCACCTCGAGGCGGCCTTCATCGGCATCGACGCGGATCATGTCGCCGTCCCGGATGCGGGCGATGGGACCGCCACTGGCGGCTTCCGGCGTCACATGAATGGCGGCCGGCACCTTGCCGGAAGCCCCCGACATGCGGCCGTCGGTGACCAGCGCCACGCGCAGGCCCCGGTCCTGAAGTACCGCGAGCGGTGGCGTCAGGCGGTGCAATTCCGGCATGCCGTTGGCTTTCGGTCCCTGAAATCGCACGACCGCCACCATGTCATGCTTGAGTTCGCCTGCTTTGAAGGCGGCCTGCAGTTCTTCCTGCGAATGAAACACGCGGGCCGGCGCTTCGATGACATGGCGGTCGGCGGGAATGGACGAGGATTTGATCACGGCGCGGCCGAGGTTGCCGTCCAGCACATTGAGGCCACCGGTCTTCTGAAAGGGATTGCCGCAGCCGCGCAGCACCGTCTCGTCGCCGGAGGCCGATGCCGCCTCGCGCCAGTCGAGTCCGCCGCCCTTGCCGAGTTGCGGTTCGACCAGATAACCTTCAAGACCCGTGCCCATGATCGTCGTCACGTCCTCGTGCAGGAGATCGGCGCACAGCAGCTCGCGCATCAGAAAGCCCATGCCGCCCGCCGCGTTGAAGTGGTTCACATCCGCCTTGCCGTTCGGATAGATGCGGGTCATCAGCGGCACGACCTTCGACAACTCGGCAAGATCGTCCCAGTTGAGCGCGATGCCGGCCGCCGCCGCCATGGCGATCAGATGCAGGGTGTGGTTGGTCGAGCCGCCGGTGGCGAGCAGGCCGACGACGCCGTTGACCACCGCCTTCTCATCATAGATGCGGCCGATCGGCGTGTAGCTGTTGCCGAGCGCGGTGATCGACA
>JANMQB010000369.1:0-1927 GCA_031370155.1 Hyphomicrobiales bacterium
GCCCCGCCACCACCATGGCGGGGCCTGACGGTCCGATCAAATCGCAGTACCGCAAGTTCAATATCCGCGCAGCCGGTATCACCTCGGATGATTTCGCCATGATGCGCGAAGTATTGACCAGGCGATTCTCCCGGCTGCTCAAGGAGCAGGGGGAGCGCAACGGCAGCGAGGCGGGCGAGACGCCTGCCTGGCCCGATCTGGTGCTGATCGACGGCGGCCAGGGCCAGCTTTCGGCGGTGCGCGGCGTACTCGCCGATCTCGGCCTGTCCGATCTCCCCGTGGCGGCGGTGGCCAAGGGGCCGGACCGCGATGCGGGGCGCGAGCATTTCTATATGGCGGGCAGGCCCTCCTTCATGCTCGAAGGGCGCGATCCGGTGCTCTATTATATCCAGCGGCTGCGCGACGAGGCGCACCGCTTCGCCATCGGCTCGCACCGGGCGCGGCGGGCGAGGGCGCTGGGGGCCAATCCCTTGGACGAGATCGCCGGCATAGGACCGTTGCGCAAGAAAGCCTTGCTCCGCGCCTTCGGATCGGCGAAAGCGGTGGCGCGGGCCAGTGTTGCCGATTTGGCCGCGGTCGAAGGCGTCAGCGGCGCCCTGGCGCAGGCGATCTACGATCATTTTCATGAGGGTGCGGAATGACCGACTCCCTGGGCAAGGCCGGACTGAACAAGGTGACGGCGGCTTCCAAGATTTGGAACCTTCCGAACATCTTGACCTATGGCCGCATCGCGGCGGTGCCCGCCGTCGCCGGCCTGTTGATGTGGGGCGGCAACGGGGCGCGCTGGACGGCGCTCGCCATTTTCATCTTTGCCGCGATCACCGATTTCCTCGACGGCTATCTGGCGCGGCTGTGGCAGTTGCATTCCTCGCTCGGGCGCATGCTCGATCCGATCGCCGACAAGGTTCTGGTGGCGGTGGTGCTCTTGGTGCTGTCGGCCGACGGCATCCTGTTCGGCGGGCATATCTGGGCGGCGATCATCATCCTGTCGCGCGAGGTGCTGGTCTCGGGCCTGCGCGAATATCTCGGCGAATTGCAGGTCTCGGTGCCGGTCACCAAGATCGCCAAGTGGAAGACGGCGGTGCAGCTCGTGGCCATCGGCTTCCTGATCGCCGGGCCGGCCGGCGACACGGTGGTGCCCTATGTCACCAATACGGGGATCGCCGGCCTGTGGATCGCCGCGGCGCTCACCCTCTATACGGGTTACGACTATTTCCGCGCCGGCCTCCGGCACGTGGTGGACTGAGCATGATCCCGGAAAGCGCGAAGCGGTTTCCGGACAAGATCATGCGGCGAGAAAGCACATGAAGATTCTCTATTTCGCCCGCGTCAGGCAGATCGTCGGGCGCGGCGAGGAGCAGATCGAGGTGCCGGACGGCGTCGATACCGTCAGTGGGCTGATCGATTTCCTGAAAGCCCGCGATGCGGGCTGCGCCGCCGCCTTCGCCGACCCGCGGACGATCCGCGCCGCCGTCGACAAGGCGCACGCGCCGCTCGGCGCCTCGATCGCCGGCGCCCGGGAAGTCGCATTCTTTCCGCCGGTCACGGGGGGATGACCGCTCATCCCGGTTCAAGCGCGCTTGCGGCGGGTTTCACGCGGAATAGTGTTCGCCGCCTGCTTGAGGACTTCCTCCGCCCACTGGTTGAGACTCATGCCCATGATTTCCGCCGCCAGCGCGGCGCGCGCGTGGGTCTCGGGCGCGATGCGGAACATGACCTTGCCGGAGAAGGGTTTTTCCGGAGGCTTTCCAACCTTCCGGCAGGTTTCCAAATAATCCTCGACGGCACCGCGGAAGGCCGTCTTTATCTCCTTCACCGTCGATCCATGAAATCCGACGATATCGTCGATGCCGGCAATATGACCCACGAAGCATTCATCCCCGGGATCGAATTCGACCCTTGCCTTGAAGCCCATGTACTCCAGCAC
>JANMQB010000388.1:0-2240 GCA_031370155.1 Hyphomicrobiales bacterium
TATGCGCATGGCGACCGAAAGGATGGCGCCGATCAGGCCTCCAAAGATCGCGAACCACAAATACATCGAGCCGATGTCCTTGTGGTTGGTCGAATAGACGTATCGCCGCCATCCGGTCGGATGGCCGTGGTCGTCATGGGCGGCTGCGGCGTATGTCATGGTTCTAGCCTCTTGCGATCTCAGTTCCGCGCCAGCAGGCCACGGGCCTTGAGCGTGGCGACCATGAATTTGTGGGCTTCCTCGATGCCGGCGGTCTTGGCCTTTTCGGCCCAGGCGTTGTAGTCGGGTTCGGATACGACTCTCACCTCGATCGGCATGTAGGCGTGGTCCTTGCCGCACAGCTCCGAGCACTGGCCGTAATAGATGCCTTCCACTTCCGCCTTGAACCAGTCCTCGTTGAGGCGGCCGGGGATTGCGTCGATCTTCACGCCGAAGGAGGGAACCGTCCAGGAATGGATGATGCCTTCGGGGTCGGAGGTGACGATGAGCTTCACCGTCTTGTTGACCGGCACATAGACCGGAACGTCGGTGGCGAGCAGCCACGGCTCGCCCGCGGCATCGGCTTCGGCCTTGGGCTTCAGATAGGCGGTGAAGCTCACCTTGGCGGAGCCGTCGTCGTTGAGCCCGAGATCGGGATACTCGTAGGTCCAGTTCCAGCTTGGATTGCCGATCACCTTGACGGTCATGTCGGCGGCGGGAATGTTGCGCTCAAGATAGAGCAGCCGGAAGGAGGGAATGGCAATGACGACGAGGATGACGATCGGAACGACCGTCCACAGGACTTCGACCAAGGTGTTGTGAGTGGTCTTGGACGGGACCGGATTGGCCTTGGCATTGAAGCGCACCATCACATAGACGAGCAGCGCCAGAACGAAGAGCGAGATCACCGTAATCAGCGGAAGCAACAGGCCGTTGTGGAACCAATTGATTCCATGGGCGACAGGCGTCACGGGATCCTGAAGCCCCATCTGCCAGGGCTCCGGACGTCCGGACGCGGCCATCGCCTCGGGCGCCAGGCCGAAGCCCAAGGCCAAAGTCATGAGTTTGTTCGCGATCTTCATCGTCGCCCCTTTCCCAGTCAAAACTTCCCAGCCAGCACCGGGACCGGCCACCCAAACGGGGTTGCCGCGCTTGGGGCGGAATGTGAACCACATTCGCAAGGCTCCCGCAACTTGCCCGGGCGCGGCAAAACGTCGTTGTAAAACAACCGATTCCAGCGACCGGAATTCCGCCCCATTTATCCGGGAATTCGCTGTTGTCTAATCCCGAACCCGGCGCTAAGAGCCGCCGAAGCAACCGCAGAAGGTAATATTCGTGAGAATCACATCGATTGTCCGCGGCCTAGCCGCTGTTGCAGCCCTAGCGCTGTTCTCCGTTGGCCCGGTTGCGGCGCAGGAAGATCAAACCCAGAAAAAGCAGTTCGGTCCGCGCATCAAGCCGGGACAGGCGGCGGTAGAAGTCATCGCTACGCACGGCGCCTGGAAAATCCAGTGCGAAGAAATGCCGGCAGGCGACGCTGCAGCGGGACTGGAACCGGGGAAAAAAATGTGCGTCATGGTGCAGTCGACGCGCAACGAGAAAAATCCCAAGGCGGGTCTCACCCTGGTGCTGGTCAAATCCAAGCAGGGCGACAAGAACGTCACCATGATGCGGGTCGTTGCGCCGATCGGCGTGTTCCTGCCGACCGGCGTGGCGCTGGAGATCGACGGCGCCGCCGTGGGCCGCGTGCCCTTCACCCGCTGCATGCCGCAGATTTGCCTGGCCTTTGCCGAGGCCTCGCCGGAAACGCTCGACAAGATGAAGAAGGGCAGCGCCGCCAATTTCATCATCTACGAGGCGCCGGGCCTCGGCCTGCCGATGAAGATTTCTCTCGAGGGATTCTCGGCCGCCTTCGACGCCCTGGATAATCTCTAGCTTCCGGCTCTGGCACCGGAGGCGGTACGCGCCTATCTTGAATGCGACCCCTTACCCGGAGAATCGCAGACTTGCCGCCCACCGAGCCCATCTCCCTTCTCGATCGCGCCGAAGTTTCGCGCGAGCGCGCGACCGCAATCGTTGCCGCGGCATTGGCCGGCGCCGATGACGGCGAGTTGTTTCTCGAAAAGCGCCAGACCGAATCCCTCGTCTATGACGACGGCAAGCTGAAGGCGGCGAGCTTCGACGAGCAGCAGGGCTTCGGACTTCGCGCGGTGGCGGGCGAGACGGCGGTCTATGCCCATGCGACCGAAGTCTCGGAACAG
>JANMQB010000402.1:0-7012 GCA_031370155.1 Hyphomicrobiales bacterium
ATATCCCGTGGTCCTGATCAAATTCACGTGGGCAAGATCGTTGCTGCGACGGGGAAGGCTTAGTCCAGCCTGACTTCTTTCGCCCCTATCGCCAGCATGCACTGCAATAGGAACGCGGCGGAGAATCCGCCCCGGCTGATCTTGTTATTTAGGTTCCGCTCGGTCTCGTGAACCCCGATCTTGGCCAGCTTCTCGGCTAGCTGGGCATAGGTTACGTCCCGGCGCTTCAACTCGCCGTTGAGGATGTTCTTGGCAAGTAATTCAAACTCGACCGTGGCCGGTTTGTCCTTCCATGTTGCAGCGCACATAGGCGGGCCTGTTCAAGGTCGCGCTCAAGGGAGCCGATATGGGCGTCTATCTCGCGGCGCTTGGAGTCGAGGATGTTCAGGACTTGCGGTTCGTTGATGGATTTACGCTAGGATACATTCCGTTAGGTAATTGTGTGTAGACCATGATCTGTGTCACGCATGACACTTCTGACGACGTGGCCCCAGCTCTGCTCCCAAGGAGACTGGGGCCATTCTTTACCTCAGAACGCTTTCTCAGGTCTTGGTGCGCTTGCTACCTAATGCTGCAATATTGCCGCAAGTCATGGCCCGGGCCGCCCGCCGCCGCCAAATGGCGCCGAAATTTGGTAGTATCCGCGCATGAGTGAAATCGTCTGCCCCGCCTGTTCCGCCGTCAATCGGGTGCCGCCGGACAAGCCGGCCCGCGCGGCCAAATGCGGCAAGTGTCACGCTCCCCTCTTCGACGGCCATCCCGCGGTCCTGACGGCGGAAAACTTCAGCAAACACATCGTCCGCCATTCGATTCCAGTGGTCGTCGATTTCTGGGCCGGCTGGTGCGGCCCCTGCAAGACGATGGCGCCCGAGTTCCATAAGGCCGCGGATGTCATGGAGCCGAATGTGCGTTTCGCCAAGCTCGACACCGAAGCCGCGCAAGACGTGGCCGCCACCCACAACATCCGCTCCATCCCCACCATGATCCTGTTCCGGGAGGGCCGCGAGATCGCCCGCCAGTCCGGCGCCATGGCTGCCGGCCACATCGTCCAGTGGCTGCGCGAGAGTTTGAGCGGTTAGGGCGGTTTGCATCTGAGTTGTGCCGCTCCCCTCCCTGCACAGGCGCAGTTGGCGCTAACTGAGCGGGAGATGCCGCCTGACCAGCCTGTACTCGTGCCAAATGAGCGCCATGACGAAGATATCGAAGACCGTGAGCACGATCAATCCGAGCGCCTGCGTATATGAGTACCGGTACAGCTGATAGACGATAAACAGCGCCAAAGCCACGAACGACGCGGGATAGGACCACAGCCTGTTTCGGAGAAGGCCGATGACGAGCAGCAGTTTCACCAGGCCGTGGCTCAAGAGATAGAAGGCGTAGAATTCCTTGCTGCCGATCGACAGACCTTGCGCGGCCTGCAGGAGGTAGGTTGCGATGAGATCGTTCGGATCTTCGATAAGTTCGCTCTGTGTCGCAATGCGCACGAGAGTCGATATCGTCGCCGTGTTGACGGCATAAAGCGCGACACCGCCGATGCATTCGATGAGCGCGTGCGCGCCCTTCAGAAAAACGCTGACTTCGAAAACCCGGTGGATGAAGCGCTCGTTCACCTGCCCCCGTAATGCCGCGACTTGCACAACCTTTTCCCGCCACCGGCGGCGGGGCCTCGGCCGCGCCGAGAATTATCCCTTGCGGTTCTGCCTATTGGCGATCAGATCCTCCACCACCGCCGGATCGGCGAGCGTCGAGATATCGCCCAGCGCGGCGAAATCGTCCTCGGCGATCTTGCGCAGGATGCGGCGCATGATCTTGCCGGAGCGGGTCTTGGGCAGGCCCGGCGCGAACTGGATCTTGTCGGGCGTGGCGAACGGGCCGATGTCCTTGCGCACATGGGCGACGAGTTCCTTGCGCAGCTCGTCGGAGCCCTGCTCGCCGGCCATCAGCGTCACGTAGCAATAGATGCCCTGGCCCTTGATGTCGTGCGGATAGCCGACGACGGCGGCTTCCGAAACCGTCTTGTGGGCAACCAGCGCCGATTCCACTTCCGCCGTGCCGAGCCGGTGGCCGGAGACGTTGATCACGTCGTCGACGCGGCCGGTGATCCAGTAATAGCCGTCCCCATCGCGGCGGCAGCCGTCGCCGGTGAAATACATGCCCTTGTAGGTGGAGAAATAGGTCTGCATGAAGCGCTGGTGGTCGCCGAAAACGGTGCGTATCTCGCCCGGATAGGAATCGAGGATGACGAGATTGCCGGACGCCGCCCCCTCGAGAAGGGTGCCCTTGTCATCGACCAGCCCCGGCTGAACACCGAAGAAGGGCCGTGTCGCCGAGCCGGGCTTGAGCTTGGTTGCCCCGGGAAGCGGGGTGATCAGAATGCCGCCGGTCTCCGTCTGCCACCAGGTGTCGACGATCGGGCAGCGCCCGTCGCCGACCACGCGGTGGTACCATTCCCAGGCTTGCGGATTGATCGGCTCGCCGACCGTGCCGAGGAGTTTGAGCGACTTGCGCGAGGTGCGCTTGACCGGCGCCTCGCCCGCTCCCATCAGCGCGCGGATCGCGGTCGGCGCCGTATAGAAGATATTGACCTGGTGCTTGTCGATCACCTCCCAGAAGCGCGAGTTCGTCGGATAGTTCGGCACGCCCTCGAACATCAGCGTGGTGGCGCCATTGGCCAGCGGCCCGTAGACGATATAGCTGTGTCCGGTGACCCAGCCCACATCCGCCGTGCACCAGTAGATGTCGCCGTCATGATAGTCGAAGACATATTGGTGGGTCATCGCCGCATAGACGAGATAGCCGCCGGTGGTGTGCAGGACGCCCTTGGGCTTGCCGGTCGAGCCCGAGGTATAGAGAATGAACAGCGGATCTTCCGCCTTCATCTTCTCCGGCTTGCAATCGGCCGAGACCTTGGCGGCCTCGGCGTGATACCAGAGATCGCGGGCGTCATCCCACGGGACCTGTCCGCCGGTGCGGCGCACCACCAGCACCTTCTCGCCGCCCGGACATTTCTTCAGTGCCTCGTCGGTATTGGCCTTCAGCGGAATCTTCTTGGCCCCGCGCAGGCCTTCATCGGCGGTAATGATGAACTTGGAATCGCAATCCTTGATGCGGCCGGCCAGCGAGTCCGGCGAAAAGCCGCCAAACACCACCGAATGGATGGCGCCGATGCGGGTGCAGGCGAGCATGGCATAGGCCACTTCCGGAATCATCGGCATGTAGATGGTGACCCGGTCGCCGCGTCTGACGCCGTTGCGCTTCAGCACATTGGCCATGCGGCAGGTGTGTCGGTGCAGCTCGCGGTAGGTGATCTTCTTGTCGTAATAGGGATCGTCGCCCTCCCAGACGATCGCCACCTGATCGGCCCGCTTCTTCAGGTGCCGGTCGATGCAATTGTAGGAAACATTGAGGATGCCGTCCTCGAACCATTTGATCGACACCTTGGGCCAGGCATAGCTGGTATTCTTGATCTTCTTCGGCGCCTTGAACCAGTCGATCCGCTTGGCCTGCTTCGCCCAGAACCTGTCCGGGTCCTTGATCGAGTCGGCGTACATCTTCCGGTAGCCCGCATCGTCGACATAGGCCCGCTTTTTCCATCGGGCCGGAACCGGATAGACCTTATCGGACATGGGCGAATTCCTCCAGGATGTGACGCTAGCGCGCTTTCCGGCGAAGTGGAATCACTTCGCCGGAAAGAAATCGCGCCAGCTTAGTTACTTGGAGCATATTCTTGCCGCCAAAGTGCGCGCACTTTGGCGGAACATGCTTTATTGTGGTTCGCTTTGCGGGCGGAACCTATAGCTTGCCATCCGATTCCTGTCTAATCCCCGCCATGACCTCGCCCCGCCATATCCTTTACTTCATCGCCCTCGGCCTGTTCTGGGGCCTGTCGCCGTCGCTCTACCGGGTGATGGGCGAGGCGCGCGTGCCGGTTACCCACATCATCGTCTATACCGGGCTCGGCGTCGGCCTGGCGCTGGGGCTGGCCGCCTGGGCCATGACCGGCCGGATCGACCTGCGCCGCGCGGTCGTGGTCTATGGCTTCATCTGCGCCGCCCTGATGAACCTGCCCTTCGGCCTCGGCCTGCTGTTCGCCCGCCATGTGCCGCCCACCGAACTGGCCCTGATCATCTCTCTCGCCCCCTTCTGCAACTACATGGTGGCGCTTATGACCGGCGGCGAGATTGCGGTTCCGCGCAAGCTGATGGCAATTGCCGTGGGCTTCGCCTCGAGCGCCATTCTGGTTCTGTCGCGCGACGGCATGGCGCCGGGCACGGCATCGTGGTGGATGATCGCGTCCTTTTCCACTCCCGTCCTGTACACGGCCTACAACTGGTATGCCGCCCGCAACTGGCCGAAAGACGCCGGCACCATGTCGGTGGGGGCGGTCGAATCGGTCGCCTCGGGGCTGATTGTGTTGCCGCTCTTGCTGCTGGTTGCCCCGCCCTGGTCGGCGGAAGCACCGCATGCGATCGCCTACTGGAGCGTCGCGGCCGCAACCGTCATGTGGATCGCCGAGCGCATCGCCTTCTTCACCCTGATCCGCGACAAGGGTGCCGTCTACACCATCCAGGCCATCTATCTGGCAACCCCGGCCGCCGTCATATTCGCCATGATTTTTTTCGGCGGCGCCGGCGATGCCTGGCTATGGCTGTCGCTGGCGATCCTGATGCTGGCGCTGTGGCTCAACAAGTCCGGAGCCGCCGGACCGCGCTCCGCTTGACTGGGGCGAGGCCGCCGATCGGTTCGGTCACGTCAGCCGCGGCGGCAGTTTGACCCCACCCAGTTCGCAGACGATTTTCCACTCCTCCGCCGTCACCGGCTGCACCGAAAGCCGCGAGTTCTTGACTAGCACCATGTCCTTGAGCCGCCGCTCCGCCTTGATCGCATCGAGCGTCACCGGTTGCGGCAGGTCCATCAGGGCGCGGATGTCGACGCAGTCCCAGTCGCCCTCCTTGGCGGTCGAATCCTTGTGCGCGGTATTGGCGATCTCGACGATGCCGACGACCGCCTTGTCGCCGCCGGAGTGATAGAAGAAGCCCTTGTCGCCGAGTTTCATCGCCCGCATGGTGTTGCGCGACTGATAGTTGCGCACCCCCGTCCATTCCTCGCCGTCCTTGCCCCTGGCCTTCTGCTGCGCCCACGACCAGGTGCCGGGTTCCGACTTAAACAACCAATAGGCCATCACATCCTCTCAGTTTCTGATTTCGGCGCCGACCGGCCGCGACAGGAGGGCGGCGATGGCCTGTTCGGGCCTGGCGCCGCCGTCGATTATCGCATGCACGGCCTGGACGATCGGCATGTCGACGCCGTGCTGCTTCGCCATCCGGGCGGCGACCGCGGCGGTATAAGCGCCTTCCACCACGCCGCGCGACTGCGCCAATGCCTGCTGCACGCTCTTTCCTTCGCCGATTGCGAGGCCGAAAGCGTAGTTGCGCGATTGCGGACTGGAACAGGTGAGCAAGAGATCGCCGAGACCGGAAAGCCCGGTGAGCGTCTCGGGCCGGGCGCCGAGCTTCCTGCCGAAGCGCATCAATTCGGCAAAACCGCGTGTCGTCAGCGCCGCCCGGGCGCTGTCGCCCAGCTTGCGGCCATCGGAAATGCCGCAGGCAATCGCCAGCACATTCTTGAGAGCGCCGCCGATCTCCACGCCCAACACATCGTCGGAACCATAGACGCGGAAGGAGGAAAGGGTCAGCGCTTCGCCCCATTCGCCGGCGTCGGCCAGCGTCGGCGCGGCGAGCGTCACGGCCGTCGGCAGGCCCTTCACCACATCGGCGGCGAAGCTCGGTCCCGACAGCACCATGGCGCGGGCTTTGGGCGCGACATCTGCCACGACCTGATTCATGAACCGGCCGGACTGCCGCTCGATGCCCTTGGCGGTGATGATGACGGGGCGATCTTTGCCGATTGCCGGCGCAATCGCCGTCAGCACTTCGCGGGCCGCCTGTGCCGGAACCGCGAGCAGTATGGCATCGTTCCCCGCCAGTGCCGCCGCATCGGGCGATTGCCGCGACCACATCGCAACATCGTGGCCGGCGGAGCGCGCCACATGGGCAAGTGCCTGGCCCCAGGCGCCGGCACCGGCGATGCCGATGCGCCGCTTCATGCCTTGGCTCCCGACTTGCCGGACCCGTAGACCGGTACGGCGGCCTGATCGAGCGGCCAGCGGGCCCGCGCCGCGACGCCCAGATCGTCGATGAGACCGAGCGCCAGCCGCTCCGCCCCGGCCCAGGCCACCATCGCCGCATTGTCGGTGCACAGTGCCGGCGGCGGCACGATCAGGCGGAAGCCGTGAGCAAGGGAGGTGCGTTCGAGTGCCGTCCTCAGCGCCGCATTGGCGGCAACCCCGCCCGCCACCACCAATACCGGAGATGCCACCGCCGGATGCAGATCGCGGAACTGCTCGATCGCCATGGCCAGGCGGTCTTCCACGGTCTCGGCCACCGCCGCCTCGAAGCTGGCGCAGATATCGGCGCGATCTTGCGCCGTGACCTCGTCAAACCCATGCACTGTCTCGCGCACCGCCGTCTTGAGGCCGGAAAAAGAAAAGTTACAATCCTTGCGGCCCTTGAGCGGGCGGGGAAAATCGAAGCGCGCCGCATCGCCCTTACGCGCCAGCGCCTCGACCTTGGGCCCGCCGGGATAGCCGAGGCCCAGAAGCTTCGCCACCTTGTCGAAGGCCTCGCCCAGTGCATCGTCGATTGTCGAGCCGAGGCGGCGATAACGGCCCACCCCCTCGACGCTCTGGAACTGCGTGTGACCGCCGGAAATGAGCAGCAGCAGATAGGGAAATTCGAGCCGTCCCAGAAGCCGCGGCGTCAGCGCATGGGCCTCCAGATGGTTGACGGCGAAGAGCGGCTTGCTGTGGGCAAGTGCGATGGCCTTGGCCATGGTGAGGCCGACGATGACGCCGCCGAGCAGCCCCGGTCCCGCGGTTGCCGCAACCCCGTCGAGATCGCCGAAGCCCACTCCCGCCTGTTTCATCGCCTGCCCGATCAGCCGGTCGAGATGC
>JANMQB010000413.1:0-3626 GCA_031370155.1 Hyphomicrobiales bacterium
GAGATCACCGAGACCGCGCTGATTCGCAATTTCGATCGTGCGCTTTCCACCCTGCGCCAGGTCAAGGCCCTGGGTGTGCGCATCGCCATGGACGATTTCGGAACCGGATACTCATCTCTCGCGAATTTGCGGGCATTCCCCTTCGACAAGATCAAGATCGACGGCTCCTTCATTAAAGGGGTCGATCGCAACGATGAGGCCGCTGCGATCGTCCGGGCGATACTGGGCTTGGGCAAGGGCTTGGGGCTGCCAGTCCTCGCCGAAGGAATTGAAACCGCCGGCGAACTCGAATTTCTCGCTTCCGAATTATGTGGCGAGGGGCAAGGCTACTATTTTGGTCATCCGGCTCCCATTGAAGCATTTAGCGACGTGGTATATGGTGCAAAACCACCTGTCCAGACGTTTCCCGACATGCGGATCAAGACCGCGTAGTATCGCGATTTACGCGGCGCTAAGGTTTTGCGTGATTCCGTAGCTGATCGAATCAGCGGAGTGATTTGCCATGCGCGGAGACGAGAAGCGGTCTCAAGGTCTGTTCTCCCATGATTGAAATCCGCAAAGCGGCGGTGTTCGGCGCCGGTGTGATGGGTGCGGGCATCGCCGCCCAGATCGCCAATGCCAGTGTGCCGGTGCGGTTGTTCGATGTCGCACCGCCCACGACCAAGGACCGGCGCGCCGTTGCGACCGCGGCGATCGCGCGATTGCTGACGACCGACCCCGCCCCTCTCATGCACCGGAACAATGCCACCCTCATCTCGCCCCATTGCATCGAGGACGACATGGCCGAGATCGCCGATTGCGACTGGATCGTCGAGGCCATCGTCGAGCGCCCCGATGCCAAGCGCGCCCTCTACAAGAACATCCAGAGGGTCCGCAAGCCCGGCTCCATCGTCTCTTCCAACACTTCGACCATCAGGCTGGCGTCACTGGTGGAGGGTCTGCCTAAACCCTTCGCGCGCGACTTCCTCATCACTCATTTTTTCAATCCGCCGCGCTATCTGCGCCTGCTCGAAATTGTCGCCGGTCCGGCAACCCGCCCCGAGGCGGTTGCCGCCATCGAGCAATTCGCCGATCTCCGCCTCGGCAAGACGCCGATCCGCTGCAAGGATACGCCGGGCTTCATCGCCAACCGGCTGGGCATCTACTGGATGCAATGCGCCGTGGCGCGGGCCATGGACGAAGGCTTGACCGTCGAGGAGGCCGACGCGGTCATGGGCGCCCCCATCGGCGCGCCCAAGACCGGCGTCTTCGCCCTGCTCGACATGGTCGGCCTCGATCTCATGCCGCATGTGCTGACGAGCCTGGCAACGTCGCTCGCCAAGGACGATCCATTCCACGCCGTCAATCGCGAACCCACCCTGATCAAGGACATGATCGCCAAGGGCTTGACCGGGCGCAAGGGCAAGGGCGGTTTCTACCGCCTCAATCCAGACAGCCGCGACAAGGTCAAGGAGGCGATCGATCTCGCCAGCGGCAGCTATCGCCCAAGCCGCAAACCGAAACTGGAGAGCGTCGCCAAGTCGAAGAGCGGCGGCCCGCGCGCATTATTCGAACATCCAGACCCGGGCGGCCGCTATGGCTGGTGGGTAATGTCGCGGCTTCTCGCCTATGCCGCGCAACTGGTCCCCGAGATCGCCGGCGACATCGTCTCCGTCGATGCCGCCATGCGCCTCGGCTTCAATTGGAAAGACGGTCCCTTCGAGATGATCGACCGCCTGGGCGCCGATTGGTTCGCCGGGCGTTTGCGCGCCGAAGGCCTCGCCGTGCCGCCCCTGCTGCGGATGGCGAAGGGACGGAAATTCTACAGGACGGAAGCGGGCCGGCTGCAATATCTCGCCGTGACAGGCGACTACCGCGATGTGGTTCGCCCCGATGGCGTGCTGCTGCTCTCTGACATCAAGCGGCGCGGCGTGGCCCTCGCCCGCAATCGCTCCGCCAGCCTGTGGGACTTGGGCGACGGCGTCGTCTGTCTTGAATTCCACAGCAAGATGAACTCCCTCAATCCGCTCACCCTGATGATGATCGACAAGGCGATCCGCCTGATCCCCGGCCGCTACAAGGGTCTCGTCATCCACAATGAAGCCGGCAATTTCTCGGTGGGCGCCAATATCGGCCTTCTGCTCATCGCCGCGCGGCTTCGCGCCTGGTTCGCCGTGGGCGCCCTGGTCCGCCACGGCCAGAAGGTCTTCACCCGCCTCAAATACGCACCCTTCCCGGTGGTCGCGGCACCATCCGGCATGGCGCTGGGCGGTGGCTGCGAAGTGCTGTTGCATTCGAGCGCCGTGCAGGCCCATGCCGAGACCTATGTGGGGCTGGTCGAAACCGGTGTCGGTCTGGTTCCCGCTTGGGGCGGTTGCAAGGAAATGCTGCTCCGCCGCATCGCCGTGAAGAAGCCGCCCTTCGGCCCGATGCCGCCGGTCATCAAGACCTTCGAGACCATCGCCATGGCGAGTGTCGCCAAGTCGGCGGCCGAAGCTAAGGAGCTGATGTTCCTGCGCGAGACCGACGGCATCACCATGAACCGCGACCGCCTGCTCGCCGATGCCAAGGCCAAGGTACTGGCGCTGGCTCCATCTTATGCGCCGCCAGCCGAGACGCGCCTGTCGCTCCCCGGCAGGACGGCGAAGGCCGCCCTGTCGCTTGCTCTCGACGGTTTTCGCAAGCTCGGCAAGGCGACGCCGCATGACGCCGTGGTCGGGGGCCAATTGGCGGAGGTATTAAGCGGCGGCGGCACCGACATGACCTCCTCGCTCGGCGAGGACGACGTCATGGCGCTGGAGCGCCGCGCCTTCCTTACCCTCGCCCGCAACAAGGCGAGCATCGCCCGCGTCGCCCACATGATCGGCACCGGCAAGCCATTGAGGAATTGACCATGACCGCTGTCTTGCTCGTAGCCCTCATCGCGTTCGCTGCTCTTGTGTTCGTTCCGGCGATCCGCCAGCCGCTGGTGTCGGCGCCGATCATGCGCCGCGCCCGCTCCTTCATGCCGCAGATGGGCGACACCGAGCGGATAGCGCTCGAGGCCGGCACCGTCTGGTGGGATGGCGAACTGTTCTCCGGCAAGCCCGACTGGCAAAAGCTTCTCGATTTCAAGCCGCGGCCCTTGTCCGAACGCGAGCGCAAATTTCTCGACGGGCCGGTCGAGGAACTGTGCCGCATGATCGACGACTGGCAGGTGGCGCAGACGCGCGAGTTGCCGGCAGCCGCCTGGGATTTCATCAAGCGCGAGCGCTTTTTCGGCATGGTGATACCGGAGGAATATGGCGGCCTCGGCTTTTCCGCCATCGCCCATTCCGCCGTCGTCGCCAAACTGGCAAGCCGCAGCATACCGGCCGCCTGCATCGTCATGGTGCCCAATTCGCTGGGACCGGCGGAACTCTTGCTGCATTACGGCACCGATGCGCAGCGGAAGCACTATTTGCCGCGCCTGGCGAAAGGCGAGGACATCCCCTGCTTCGCCTTGACCGAGCCCCATGCCGGCAGCGATGCCGCCGCCAGCCGTAGCCGCGGCGTTGTTTGCCATGGTACTTACAAAGGCAAGAAGGTGCTCGGCATCCGCATCGATCTCAACAAGCGCTATATCACGCTGGCGCCGGTTGCCACCGTGATCGGGCTTGCCTTCGACC
>JANMQB010000442.1:0-5263 GCA_031370155.1 Hyphomicrobiales bacterium
CCTCTTCCAGGTTTCCTCCACGCCGGCCGCCAGCGGCGAAACGATTCCGAGACCCGTGATAACAACCCGCCGCATGCGCACTTGCCCTTTCGCGAGACGAAAACGCGGCGGCAGGATGTTTCGATTTCCTGCCTCCGCGCCGCAAATCCTTCCAGCCCCTCACGATGAGGGGGTACCACCCAATCAGGCGGCGCTCTTCTCGATAAATTTCACCGCGTCGCCGACCGTCTGGATCGTCTCGGCGGCGTCGTCGGGAATTTCGATGCCGAACTCTTCTTCAAACGCCATGACCAGCTCGACCGTGTCGAGACTGTCAGCGCCGAGATCGTCGATGAAGCTCGCTTCCGCATTGACCTTGTCGGCATCCACACCGAGATGCTCGACAACGATCTTCTTCACCCGCTCAGCAACGTCACTCATGTTCCATGGTCCTCGTTAGTTTCTTTGCCCGGACGGCCGGACCTCGGAGATTACTCCGGTCCCCTCGCGCCGGAGGGTTCCCTACCACAGATTCCTTTTGCGGCAAAAGGGCCTTTGTGGCGCTTTGATTTCGCAAGTAAAATTGCTTCAGATCATGGCCATGCCGCCGTTCACATGGAGGGTCTGGCCGGTGATATAGGCGGCCTCATTCGACGCGAGGTAAAGAACCGCCGCGGCAACGTCGTCCGGCGAGCCCAGGCGGCCGGCCGGCACCCGGCTAAGGATCGCTTCCTTCTGCTTGTCGGTGAGGACATCGGTCATCGGCGTGGCGATAAATCCGGGGGCTACGCAGTTCACCGTCACATTGCGGCTGGCCAGTTCCTGGGCCAGCGATTTGCTGAGGCCGATGATGCCCGCCTTGGAAGCCACGTAATTCGCCTGGCCGGGATTGCCGGTGACCGCCACGACCGAGGTGATGTTGACGATGCGGCCCCAGCGCTTCTTCATCATGGGGCGCATGGCGGCGCGGGCAAGGCGGAAGGAAGCGGTGAGATTGACATCGAGCACCGCCTGCCAGTCCTCATCCTTCATGCGCATGGCAAGCCCGTCCCTGGCGATGCCGGCATTGTTGACCAGGATATCGAGCGAGCCCATGGCGGCTTCGGCGGCGGGGACGAGCTTTTCCACATCCGCCGCATCCGAAAGATTGCAGGGCAGCACATGAACGCGCTCGCCCAGTTCGACCTTCAATTCATCGAGAACCGATGCCCTTGTGCCAGAAATGGCGACCGTGGCGCCCGCCTTGTGCAGGGCTTTGGCAATCGCGGCGCCGATGCCGCCGGTTGCACCCGTCACCAATGCGGTCCTGCCGGTCAAATCGAACATGGGGTTCATCCTTGCTTGAGGTGGGCTGCGGCCGCGGCGATATCGCCGGGCGTGCCGATGGCGAGAGCGGCGGCCTCGGGCGCATTCTTTTTTGCGAGTCCGGTCAAGACCTTGCCTGCCCCCACTTCACAAAACAGTTTAACGCCGTGGGCGGCCATGTAGCCAACACATTCGCGCCAGCGCACCGTGAGGGTTACCTGTTCGACGAGCCTGCGCCGGATTTCCGCCGGGTCGCTGAGAGGACTGGCGACGACATTGGCGATCACCGGAACCACCGGCGCTTTCATGGTCACCTTCGACAGTGCTTCGGCCATGACATCGGCGGCGGGCTGCATCAGGGCGCAATGGAAGGGGGCACTCACAGGAAGCAAAATGGCGCGCTTGGCGCCCTTGGTTTTGGCGATCTCCAGCGCGCGTTCGACCGCGGCTTTGTGGCCTGAGATGACGACCTGACCAGCGCTGTTATCATTGGCGGCCTGGCAGACATCGCCCTGGGCCGCTTCCGCCGCCACCGCGGCGGCATCGGCGAAATCGAGACCCAGAAGTGCCGCCATGGCGCCGGTGCCGACGGGAGTTGCCGCCTGCATGGCGTGTCCACGAGTTTTGAGCAGGCGGGCGGCATCGGCGAGCGAGAACGTGCCCGCCGCCGCCAGCGCCGAATATTCGCCGAGCGAATGGCCGGCCACGAATTTTGCGGTCCCGGCAATTGTGATTCCGTGTTCGGTTTCCAGCGCGCGGATCACCGCCATGCTCACCGCCAGCAAGGCGGGCTGGGCATTCTCGGTGAGCGTGAGGTGGGCTTCCGGCCCTTCCCACATGAGGCGCGAGAGCTTCTGGCCGAGCGCGGCGTCGACTTCCTCGAACACGGCGCGCGCGGCGGGAAAGGCCTCGGCCAGCGCCTTGCCCATGCCCACAGCCTGGCTGCCCTGCCCCGGAAAGGTGAATGCAATTGCCATTTCGGCGCCTTCGTGCGACTGCGTTGGGCGCGCACGAAACATGCGTCCGGAGCTAAGTCAAGAATGTTCAGTCCTACCGATCTCGAGACGGCCCAACGCATCGTCTACGCGGCGATGCCGCCGACACCGCAATATGTCTGGCCGCTGCTGGCGCAGGAACTGGGGGCGGAAGTCTGGGTGAAGCACGAGAACCACACGCCCACCGGCGCCTTCAAGGTGCGCGGCGGGCTCGTGCACATGCATCTGCGCAAGGAGCGTGGCGAGACCAACGGGGTCATCACCGCGACCCGCGGCAATCACGGCCAATCCATTCCCTTCGGCGCCAGGCGGGTGGGAATTCCGGTTGTGATCGTCGTGCCCTTCGGCAATTCCTCCGAGAAGAACGCCGCGATGCGGGCGCTGGGCGCCGAGCTGATCGAGGCGGGAAGCGATTTCGACGAGGCGCGCGAGACGGCCATGCGGCTGGCGGGCGAACGCGGCCTCGATATGGTGGCCTCGTTTCACCCCGAGCTGGTCACGGGGGTTGCCACCTACGCGGCCGAACTTTTCCACGCGGCCGGCGCGCTCGATGCCGTCTATGTGCCGATCGGACTTGGTTCCGGCATTTGCGGCGTTATCGCCATGCGCGAACTTCTCGGCCTCAAGACCAGGGTGATCGGCGTCGTAGCCGAGAAGGCCGCCGCCTATGCGCTCTCATTCGAGCAGGGCAAACCGGTTGCCACCAATGCATCGGCCTCCTTCGCCGACGGCATGGCGGTGCGAATTCCCAATGCAGATGCCTTCCACATCATCAAACACGGGGCCGAGCGTGTGGTGCGCGTATCGGAGGACGAGATTGCCGAGGCCATGCGCCTCATCTACCGCAGTACCCACAATCTCGCCGAGGGTGCCGGTGCCGCGGCACTCGCCGCCCTGGTCAAGGACGGGGCCCGGATGAAAGGCAAGCGCGTCGGCGTCATCCTGTCGGGGGGCAACATCGACATGGCAAAATTCGCCGCGGTGCTCAGGGGCGAGACGCCGGCGGCATGAGCGCGGCAGTGTCATCACGCGCATGCGGGTCATGGCGCGAATACGATGGCGATCATGGTCATTCATTGCGTACAGGGTTCCGGGTCTTGGCTCATGCACGGTCCCGTCCAACTCTAGAAGCGACGGCCCATTCAGCGGATCACCAGCTTATTCAGACTTAATGAGCGTCTTGAGTTTGGCTCTCTCGTCTTCGCTCCATCCAACGGGATCTTCACCGTGAGCAACCGAGGCATGGAGTGCTATGAGCTTTATGACCTCCGCTTCTGTTTCAGCGGTGAAACGGCCCGGACATGCTTCCATTCCCGGGTAATCCTTGCAGGCATACGAGTAAGCTGTTTTCATGGCGCTTTCCTTTCATGAACAGCTGGCTTGCAAATTCAAAATTCTTCAGATGTGGGCAGACCATCGTTGAGCTTCACCCAGGGCTGCTGGTGCGAAACATAAACATGACGAGTGGGGGTGGCGATTGAGGGGTCATCGAGCGTTGCGGCCAAAAACCCAACTTGTCCTGTCCAGTCCTGCCCGGACCACTCTCTCTTTGCTACGTAAGTTATTGAGGTGCCGCAGTTGCCGCAAAACCCGCGTTCGATGCCTGGCGAGGTTTCACAGATCTTGATCTCCCCTTTGGTGACCTTGAAGTTTTCACTTTTCGCGGCACACCATGTTGCAAATCCGGCTCCCACCGCTCTTTGGCAGGAGCGGCAGTGACAATGGGCCGACGAGTCCGGTGGGCCTTGCAACACGTAGCGTACCGCTCCGCACAGACAGCCGCCCTCATGGTTTTCACTTGTTTCATTCATGTCCATCGGCTCCCCACAACACGAATGTTTGTATCCGGCATACTCGCTGAAAATATGACATTAAATCGGCTCGCACAGACTGCTCGTGTTGTCCAAGCATTGACATTGTTGATCGAATGCCGACTGAATGGGACTCAAATAATTTTCGCATATGTAAGAAATACTAACAAATGGACTGGTCCGCTTTTCCTTCGCTCAACAGCCTCAAGACGTTTTCCGCCGTAGCGGAATTCGGGAGCTATTCACGGGCCGGCGCCGCTCTGAACGTCACTCACGCAGCGGTGAGTCAACAAATTAAAGTCTTGGAAGCACGGCTGGGCGTGGCCCTTGTTGCCCGGAATGGGCGCAAAATAGCCCTCACCGAAGAAGGAACGGCACTGGCCCGGGAGTTGGCGGCTGGGTTTGCCAGCATTGGCAGAGCCATTGACGCCCTGACCGGAGCTGACGCCATTCGTCCGGTGCAAGTCACCACCACGCCAGCTTTCGCGGTGATGTGGTTGATGTCGAGGATCGTGGATTTCCAGCAGCAGCATCCGGGGATCACACTGCTGCTAAACCCGACCTCGGAAATGGTGGAACTGAAGCCGGGTGGCATCGATCTGGCGATCCGTTACCGGGAAGGCCGCGGGCCAGACACGAGACTAGACCCGGTTCTAATCGCCGATATGGTCGTCGTCGGAACGCCTGAGCTGATTGGCGAGCAAGAGTTCACCGACCCGGCGATGCTTGTCGATATGCCGTGGTTGCAGGAACTTGGCACCAATGAAGTTGCGCACTGGATGGAACGGCACGGTGTCATACTGACACGGCCACTTATCATCACTCACATGCCGGGCAATCTGATCATGGAGGCGGTGCGACGCGGAGACGGGATCACCTACACCGCACGCCCATTCGTTGAGAAGGAACTCCAATCCGGACAACTGGTTGAGTTGTTTTCAGATAAGGCTTTCGGGACATACTACATCCAACCCCGCCCCGGTGTGCTCAGTCCATCGGCAAAGATTTTTGTAATGTGGCTGAAGCAGCAGGCAACAAGTCAGGCTTCGGCTCGCACCTTTGCAACCGGGTCAAATTGACGTAAGATCATCTTGCTCCGGCGGATATCCGGCGCAGCGCGCAAACTACGGCGGATTGCACCAATTGGGACGGCTTTTGAGTCTCTCAAAGGAG
>JANMQB010000478.1:0-3345 GCA_031370155.1 Hyphomicrobiales bacterium
CCCTGCGGGTCCTTGTGGCTGACCACCAGCCCGTCCGGCTTGTGATAGCGCCACAGCCGCGACTCGTCCTTCTGCGGCAGGAGCTTGCCGTCAATGCGGATCGCATCCTTGGCCGTCACGTTGACCGCCGCCGACTTGAGCGTCTTGTGGTTCAGCGTGACGCGGCCATCCGCGATCAGCCGCTCGGCGTCGCGCCGCGAGCACACGCCCGCCCGGGCGATCACCTTGGCAATCCGTTCACCCTCGAATTCGCTCATCTTGACCGCAACTCCCCGATTGCCTCATCTGGCACGATGAAGCTCAAACTGCCAGAGGCGATGTCGCTCGCCTTCGCCGAAGCCGAAGCCGCTGGCGTGCGCGGCGAAGTTCCGGTGGGCTGCGTGGTGACCGCCAAGTCTGGCGAAGTCGTGGCCAAGGCCGGCAACCGCACCCTCGAACTGAAGGACCCGACCGCCCATGCCGAGCTTCTGGCGATCCGCGCCGCCGCCGCGGCACTTGGCTCCGAGCGCCTGACCGGCTGCGATCTCTATGTGACGCTTGAACCCTGCGCCATGTGTGCGGCGGCGATATCCTTCGCCCGCATCCGCCGCCTCTATTTTGCCGCCGCCGATCCCAAGATGGGCGCGGTCGAACACGGACCGCGCTTCTTCACCCAGCCCACCTGCCACCATGCGCCGGAAATCTATGGCGGCATCGGCGGCGAGAGGGCCCAAGCCTTGCTCAAGGACTTTTTTAAGACAAGACGCTAACCGATTCTATTGATTCGTAATTCCAGTGCCCGCTTGAGCTGGTCCTTGGCCGGGCGGGCGGCCTCGAACATTTCCCGCGCCTTGAAGAAATCGGCGCCACGAAAGCTTTCGACCCCCGGCTCGATGTAGATGTCGGGCGGTGCTAGCGCCCGGCGCAACACCGCCACCTGATGGAACATGATGAGCAGCGAGCCCACCGCCAGCTCCATGTTGGAATGATGCGCCCGCTTTGCCGGCCGCGGCCGGCCGGTGACGTCGATCGCCACCACGATGTCGCAATGTTCGCGCACATGGTTGAAGGGCACCGGATTGGTGACGCCGCCGTCGATATGGACGCGGCCGTCGTAGCGGGGCCCGACAATGATGCCGGGAACGGCGAGCGAGGCCGCCACCGCCTTCACCATGTTGCCGCTGGTGATCACCCGCTCTTCCATGCGCTCGTAATCGGTGGTCACCACCTTGAACGGGATCTGCGTGTCCTCGATATTCTTAGGAAGGTCGTCCGGCAACGCCAGATCGACAAGCTTCTCGCCCTTGATCTGCAATGAGCCCAATCCCCTGAGCGCCAGGAGATCGCGCAGCCGCGCCCGCTTGGCGCCGAAGACATAGCGCGCCGCATCGAAGCGGTTGTTGAGCAGCTTCTCTGCACGGGCGCGGATTTCAAGCGCCGTCATGCCCGACGCATAGCCCGCACCGATCAGCGCGCCGATGCTGCAGCCGGCGATGATGGCGGGTTTGATGCCCAATTCGTCGAAGGCTTCCAGCATCGGAATATGGGCGAGGCCGCGGGCGCTGCCGCCGCCTAGTGCCAGTCCGATGCGCGGGCCGCTCATGCGCCGGCCTTTCGTGCAAAGCTCCAGGCGGTCTCGGCCAGGGGGCGTACATTGGCGGCCATGGCTGCGGCTTCCCGGTTGGCAGCGGTGCCGTCGCGCACCCGGCCGAGAATGCCCTGCAGGATCGCCGCCAGCCGGAAGAAATTATAGGCGAGATAGATATTGAGATCGGCAATGGCGGCGCGGCCCGTGGCTTGGCAGTATTGCGCGATATAATCCGCGAGCCCTGGAATGCCGGGATCGTTCTCATGACCGAGGAGCGAGCCGACCCCCGATCCCGCCTCCGACACCGGCATGAACCACTGCATCAGATGATAGGTGAAATCGGCCAGGGGATCGCCGATCGTCGAAAGCTCCCAGTCGAGCACCGCGATAATGCGCGGCTCGCTTGGATGCACGATGCAATTGTCGAGGCGGAAATCGCCGTGCACCAGCGCGGCGTCCGTCCGTGTGGGACAAGCCTGCGGCAGCCAGGCGATGAGGCGATCCATCGCTTCGATCTTCTCTGTTTCGGAGACGCGGTATTGTTCGCTCCAACGCGCGATCTGCCGCGCCACATAGCCGGAGGGCTTGCCGAAATCGGCAAGCCCTATGGCGGTAAAATCGCTGAGATGCAGGCGCGCTAGAGTCTGGTTCATCGATTGAAACAGCGCCGCGCGGTCTTCGCCAGAAAGTCCCGGCGCATGCGGTTCCCAGAATATGCGGCCGGCCATGAAATCCATCACGTAGAAGGCGGTGCCGATGATGTTGTCATCCGTACACAGAAGATATGGCCGCGCCACCGGAAAGTGGGCCCCGTGCAGCGCCGCCGTCACTCGGTACTCGCGCTCGACGGCATGGGCGGACGGCAACAGCTTTCCCGGCGGCTTGCGCCTGAGCACATATTGCCCCGATGATGAGGTAAGCTTGTAAGTCGGGTTGGATTGGCCGCCCTTGAAGCGGGCGATGGCGAGCGGCCCCGAAAATCCCGCGATATGCTTGCCGAGATAATTTTCCAGCGGCCCCGCCGCAATGTCGGCCGCCATGGTTCCCGAGAATGCCGTTTGCCGGTCAATGCCCATGGGCTTCGAGAAACGGCAGAAGCTGGGCAAGCGTTGCGTCCGGGTTTTCCTCGGCGACAAAGTGACCGGAGTCGATCCCCGCGCCGGTAACATTGGTGCACCATTGGCGCCAGGTCGAAAGCGGATCGGCTGTCTCCACGGTACCGTCGTGCTGGGCAGGAATACCAAGATGTCCCCACAATACGAAAGTTGGACAGGCGATCTTCCGGCCCGCCGCGCGATCCGCTTCGTCATGGGCGAGATCGCAGGTCTGCCCGGCGCGATAATCGTTGCAGGTCGCATGTACGTGTTCGGGCGTTGCATAGTGCAGGCGGTATTCGGCCAGCGCTTCGTCGGCGAAGGCCGAGAGATCCTTGGCCTTCGTCCAACTCGCCAGCGTATAATCGAGATAGGAAATGGGTTGCGGTTCGATCAGCATTTCCGGCAGCGGATTGGGTTGCGCCAGGAACAGCCAGTGATAGGTCTTCATCGCCAGCGCCACGCTGAAATTGTGCCACATCTCATAGGTCGGCACGATATCGAGAACCGCCAGGCAGGAGAGCGCCCACGGCTGATCGAGCGCCAGCCGGTAGGCGGCCCTGCCGCCCCGGTCGTGACCGGCAACCGCAAACCGTTTATGGCCCAGCGAGGCCATCAGCCCCACCATGTCCTGGGCCATTGCCCGCTTGGAATAGGCGCGGTTTTCAGCGTCGTTTTACGGGC
>JANMQB010000483.1:0-3203 GCA_031370155.1 Hyphomicrobiales bacterium
TGCGCTCGGCGATCTTGCGGGCCTTCTCATGGTCGATGTCGAGGCTGGCGCGTTCGACAAGGCCCACCACGTCGCCCATGCCGAGAATGCGGCCGGCGATGCGCGAGGGGTGGAAATCCTCAAGGCCTTCGAGCTTTTCGCCGGTGCCCATGAGCTTGATGGGCTTGCCGGTGACGGCACGCATGGAAAGAGCGGCACCACCGCGGCCATCGCCGTCGATGCGGGTGAGCACGATGCCGGAAATGCCGATCTTCTCGTCGAAGGCGCGGGCGAGATTTACGGCGTCCTGTCCGGTCAGCGCGTCTGCCACCAGCAAGGTCTCGTTGGGCTTGACGATGTCGCGGACGGCGGCGGCTTCGGCCAGCAGTTCCTCATCGATATTGAGCCGCCCGGCGGTATCGAGCATCACCACGTCGTAGCCGCCCTTCCTTGCCTCCGACATGGCGCGCCTGGCGATCTGAACCGGCGTTTCGCCCTTGACGATCGCCAGCGTGTCGACCTTCACCTGGACGCCGAGGATGGCAAGCTGCTCCTGGGCGGCGGGCCGCCGTGTATCGAGCGAGGCCATCAGAACTTTCCGCTTGTCGCGCTCTGTGAGGCGCTTGGCGATCTTGGCGGTGGTCGTCGTCTTGCCGGAGCCCTGCAGGCCGACCATCAGGATCGGAACCGGGGGCGAGGCGCGGAGGTTGAGGGCGGAGCCTTCCGAACCCAGGGTCTCGACCAGGGCGTCGTGGACGATCTTGACCACCATCTGGCCGGGCCTGATCGCCTTGACGAGCTCGGCGCCAACCGCCTTGGCCTTCACCTTGTCGATGAAGGAGCGGACCACCTCGAGCGCCACATCGGCCTCAAGGAGGGCGCGGCGCACCTCGCGCATCGCCTCATCGACATCGGTCTCCGAAAGCGCACCGCGACCGGTGAGCTTGTCGAATATGCCGGAAAGGCGCTCGCTTAAGGTTTCGAACATCGCGTTCCTATTTTTCTGTCATCCCCGGACTTGTTCCGGGGACCCATCGCAAAGTCAGGCAAAGCGCCCGGCATATCCATGCGCCCGACATATCCATGGGTTGCCGGGACAAGCCCGGCAATGACAATAGTGGTTGTCGCTCAAACGCACTTCGCACCCGGGGGCGAAACTCGCTGCCGGATGCTGGCCGCCTCACCTCTTAGGGATACCAAGACCCCATGTGTGAAGAGACCGGAAGACGTTCAAGCGTCTTTGAGATGGGCGGGGAGATAGGGGAAAGGGCGGGGAATGTCAAATTTGGATCCGGTCCGTCACTCCGGCGAAAGCCAGTGTCCAAGGCGACTATGGATTTCGGCCTTCGCCGCCGAATTGGCGGGCTCGCTCAGAATCAGCCAACCCCAAGCGCCGGCGCGTCTGTTGTCGCGATCGCCTCTCGTTCCATCGGGCTAGAGGCCATCACGCACGCCAGCCACCAGCCATCGCCTTCAATCCAGTTTCGACCTTGAAATCCACTTTTCCAGCCTGCGCATTGATGGTTTAAGAGAAACGGATGGTTAGGAGAAGCGATTTTCCCCGAGTTCTAGTAGCATGAACGAGCCCATAGATCACCACTACCTCCCCATATTCTACCTCTCGCGATGGACGGGTAGCGACGAAAGGCTATGTCGCTTTAGCAGGCCGTACGGGACCGTCTTAGTTCCAAAGAGAATAGTCCCCAGAGGTACGGCATTCGAAGAGCGGCTTTATGATTTTGGGCCAACGAGTGACGGAATTCCGCTGTCACTTGAGCACTCATTGCTATCCAAGATCGACTCAGACGCTGCAGTTGCCCGCGATCTACTCGAATCTCAGAAGACCATAGCTATTGTTGACAAGAAGAATCGCGAAAGCTGGTCGAAATTCTTGATCGCCCAAATGCTAAGAGCGCCTGAGGATATTGAGCAGCTGAAACACAGCGTGAGACAGGAATGGGATAGGACGGCAGTCGAAATTCAGTACGAATATGAAAAGGAAAGAAGCCCGTTAGATCCCAAAAGCGTCTCGGAATTCATCGACAAGAAATCCCCTGACCACATTGAGCGCCTCACTCACCAAATTGCGGAAAGACTACTCGTTCACAATGGTATCGCAAAGTTGATCGCGGAAATGCATTGGTCTGTGATGGAGTTTTCCAATGACTGCTCGCCGCTTTTCACGTCTGATCGCCCTGTCTGGATGACCACTACGCTCACTGAATCCGATGCATTTATGTGGATGCCAATATCGCCCCGTGCGCTATTCGTTGCGGCTCCAAAACCGGAAACGGTCCATGTGCTGCTCAATCGGCCAAGATTTCAGTCGCGAAGATCGTAAACAAGCTGTTGGTCCAGCATGCTGTGAAGTACGTTTATGCTTTGGACCACCGGTTATCAGCTTTTGTGGACAAGCACATGGGCACTACAAGGCATTCCACGTTTCTTGAACGCCTTGCCGTGAAGAGGGGTCTATCGGTGCTTGACCCCAATAGCCCAAGTGCGAATCTGACTACCGATGGCTAACTAATCTGAGTGCGGGGACGTCAACCAAAATCTGCCTTCACACCCCGAAAATCTCCTCCAGCTTCTTGCGCATGCTGGCCGGATCGACATCCACTCCCGTCCAGTATTTCACGCCGATAACGCCCTGGTTGATCAGCATGCCGAGGCCGTCGATCACCGTGCAGCCGCGGGCGGCCGCATCGCGCACAAAGCGGGTGCGGGGCGGATTGGGAATGACATCGGCCGCGATCATTCCGGGCTTCAGGGAATTGAGATAGAGATCGAGGGTGGCGTCGGCGTCGGCGAGGCCGATCGAGGTGGCGTTGACGACGATATCGGTGCCAGCAGGAATGGAGTAGGCCCTGGGCCAGTTCACCAGCATGGCCTTGGCTGGGGTTTTTTCATTGAGCAGCTTCACTAGGCCAAGCCCACGCTCGCGGCCGCGGTTGACGATATTGATCGACTTGGCACCCGCCAATGCCAGCTCAACCCCGATGGCGCGCGCCGCGCCGCCGGCGCCGAACATGACGATGGCTTTGCCCCTGGGGTCGATGACTTCGGCCAGCGATTTCAGAAAACCCTTGCCGTCGGTGTTCTCGCCGATGAATTGATCGCCCCGCCTGACGGCGCAATTGACCGCGCCCATGATGCGGGCGGAATCGCCTAAACCATCGAGATGATCGATGACGGCGACCTTGTGCGGAATCGAGCAGTTGTAG
>JANMQB010000513.1:0-4607 GCA_031370155.1 Hyphomicrobiales bacterium
CTCTGGTGGGCGAGATGCCGCTGCCGCCCTATATCGCCGGCAAGCGCGCCACCGACGATCGGGACCGCAGCGACTACCAGACGATGTTTGCCCGCGAGGAGGGTGCGGTGGCCGCACCCACTGCCGGATTGCACTTCACGCGCGCGTTGATGAAATCCCTGACAGAAGCGGGAATAGCGCGGGAATTCGTAACGCTACATGTCGGCGCCGGAACCTTTTTGCCGGTCAAGGCCGCGGATACGCGCGACCACAAAATGCATCCCGAATGGGGCACGGTCGATGCCGCAACCGTCCAGCGCCTCAAGGCGGCGCGGGCGGCCGGTGGCCAGATCGTGGCGGTGGGAACGACTTCGCTGCGCCTTCTCGAAAGTTCCGGGCTCGCGCCGTTTTCCGGCCTGACCGATATTTTCATAACCCCCGGCTATCGCTTCCGAACAGTCGATTTACTGATAACAAATTTCCATCTGCCGCGCTCGACGCTGTTCATGCTGGTTGCCGCCTTCGCTGGACTTGAGCGCATGCAGGCGGCCTATAGCCATGCCATCGCCAATGACTATCGGTTCTATTCCTATGGCGATGCGAGCCTGCTATTCCCCGCCCCATGACGGCTGAATTTTCCTTCACCCTGCACCAGCAGGACGGCGACGCCCGCCTCGGCACCCTGCACACCCGGCACGGCGCCATCCGCACGCCGGCCTTCATGCCGGTGGGCACGGGAGGCACCGTCAAGGGCCTCTATCTCGACCAGGTGGCGGAAACCGGCACCGACATCATTCTCGGCAATACCTATCATCTGATGCTGCGCCCCGGCGCCGAGCAGGTGGCGAAGCTCGGCGGCCTGCATGAATTCATTGGCTGGCACCGGCCCATCCTTACCGACTCGGGCGGCTTTCAGATCATGTCGCTCTCCAAGATAAGCAAGATCACCGAGCAGGGGGCGGTGTTCCAATCGCACATCGACGGCAGCCGTCACGAATTGACGCCCGAACGCGCCATGGACATCCAGCGGCTGCTCGGCTCCGATATCCAGATGCAGCTCGACCAGTGCCTCGAATATCCGCATACGGAGAAAGCCGCCACGCGGGCGATGGAATTGTCGCTGCGCTGGGCCGAGCGCTCGCGCCAGGCTTTCGGCAGGCAGGAGGGCCGCGGCAGTTTCGGCATCGTGCAGGGCGGCGTCGATGCTCGGCTGCGGCGCCAGAGCGCCGAAGGCCTCACGGCGGTCGGCTTCGAGGGCTATGCCATCGGCGGGCTTGCCGTCGGTGAAGGCCAAAAACTGATGCTCGAAACTATCGAACACACGTTGCCGCATCTGCCGGGCGGCAGGCCGCGCTATCTCATGGGGGTGGGCACGCCCGAGGACATTGTCGAATCGGTGGCGCGCGGCATCGACATGTTCGATTGCGTGCTGCCGACCCGTTCCGGCCGCCACGGCCAGGCCTTCACCCGCTTCGGAAAGATCAATCTGCGCAACGCCAGGCATGCGGAGGATCCGCGCCCGCTTGATGCCGAAAGCCCGTGCCCGGCGCTGTCGCGCTATTCGCGCGCCTATCTGCACCATTTGATCCGCTCGGGCGAGCTTCTCGGCATGATGCTTTTGTCCTGGGCCAATATCGCCTACTATCAATCGCTGATGCAGGGCATCCGGGCGGCGATCGCCGAACGGCGTTTCGCGGAATTTAGCGCCGCGACCAAAGAACTATGGCAACGCGGCGACGTTCCGGTTTAAATCGGTAAAGAGCAGAGGAGGACCCCATGAAAATGTCCGGCGAGGAAGTGATCCCCGCATCGCGCGAGACCGTGTGGAAAGCGTTGAACGATCCGGCGATCCTGAAGCAGAGCATTCCCGGCTGCCAGTCGATCGCCAAGCATTCGGATACCGGGATGGAAGCCCGAGTGGTGGTCAAGCTCGGCCCCCTGAAGGTGGGCTTTACCGGCATCGTCAACTTGACCGATCTCGACCCTCCCAATGGCTATCGCATCTCCGGCGAAGGCAAGGGCGGTCTTGTGGGCTCCGCCTCCGGTGGCGCCAATGTCAAGCTCGAAGCAGTGCCCGGGGGCACACGGCTGATCTACGACGTCGATGCCCAGGTGACAGGCAAGCTCGCCAGTCTCGGCGCCCGCTTCATCGAACCGACGTCGCGCTCGCTCGCAAGGCAATTCTTCGCGAAGTTCGCGGCTCTGGCAGCGAAAATGGAACCCGCTGCGGCGAAGCTGAAGCCCAGGAAGCCGGCCAAGAAGCCAGCGAAGAAGCTTGTGAAGAAATCGGCAAAGAAACCGGCAAAGAAGCCGGCGAAAAACCCCGCCAAGAAGAAACGGTAGCTACTTCCCCGCACCGCCCGTGTGCTCGCCCTCGCGGGTCAGGTAATAGGCGCCGAGGATGGGCAGCGTTGCCGACACCGTGCGCGTGTCGGCCGTGAAAGTGGTGACGATCACTTCGTCGAAGGGGAGTTTGCGGACTGCCAGAGAGATCGAGTTCTCTTGACTTCGCGTCATCCCAGCAGTTTAATTGACCCAACGGTGCCGTTGCCGGAGGCTGTTCAGCGGCAGTCGGACCAGGGGGAGCAGCATGATTAATCGAGAATTCTTTTTCGATTACGTTCGACAGAATGTTTTCGCCAAAGCACTGACCCAGCAACAAGTTAACGGCACGAGCGCAATCCTCAACGAATGGGAAGGCACCCATGCATACCAAGATGATCGCTGGCTTGCCTACATGCTAGGTACGACTTGGTGGGAAACAGCGCAGACGATGTGGCCGATTGAGGAATATGGCAAGGGTAAGAAATACAAATACGGCAAGCCGGATCCTATAACCGGAAAGACTTACTATGGGCGAGGGTTCGTGCAACTCACATGGAAAGCCAACTACGCTCGGATGACGAAATTGCTGGGAGTAGACTTCGTATCAAATCCAGAGCGCGCACTGGACGTTTACTTTGCAACCAAAATTCTATTTGTTGGAATGATGGGGGGCGAGTTTACGGGCAAGTCTTTGTCCGATTATTTTACGACCAGCAAGGAAGATTGGGAGGGTGCCCGACGGATCGTCAATCCCGGCGAGATCAAGTCAAAGCCAGCGGTTGTTACCAAGATCGCGATCGCATCAAGAGGATTCTATGCTGGTTTGAGCTATACCACGGCGTAGCAGTGCCTAGTCGGAGATGTAAACGGTCCGCGCTAAACGTGAATTCCGTCCATAGTCTATTCCGCGACTAACCATTTAAAGAATGGCGATATCGCATGGTTCACAAGACAAGAGACTCTACTTCCCCGCGCCGCCCGTGTGCTCGCCCTCCCGCGTCAGGTAATAGGCGCCGAGGATGGGCAGGAAGGTGACGGCGATGACGAAGATCGCCACGACATTGGTGACCGGCCGCTGTCTAGGCCGGATCAGCTCGTTGAGCATCCAGATCGGCAGCGTCTGCGACTCCGTGCCGGTGCCGGCCGTGAAGGTGGTGACGATCACCTCGTCGAAGGAGAGCGCGAAGGCCAGCATGCCGCCGGCCAATAGCGCCGAGGCGATCTGCGGCATCACCACATAGCGGAAGGTCTGGAAGCCGTCGGCGCCCAGGTCCATCGAGGCCTCGATCATGCTGCCCGAGGTTCGGCGGAAGCGGGCGAGCGCGTTGTTGTAGACCACGACGATGCAGAAGGTGGCGTGGCCGAGCACGATGGTCCACATGGAAAAATCGAGATCAAGAACATTGAAGGCCGAGCGCAGCGCGATGCCGGTGATGATGCCGGGCAGCGCGATCGGCAGAATGAAGAGCAGCGAGATATAGTCGCGGCCGAAGAATTTCGCCCGCGCCACGGCGGCGGCGGCACAGGTTCCGAGCACGAGCGCGGTGAGGGTGGCAATCGCCGCCACCTTGACCGAAAGCGCAATTGCATTCCAGATGTCCTGGCGCTCCCAGACGACGGCGAACCACTTGAGAGTGAAGCCCGGTGGCGGGAACTGATAACTCTTTTCCTCGGTGGTGAAGGCATAGACGAAGATCAGAAGCAGCGGCGCATGCAGGAAGAGCACGCCCCCGATGGCGGCGGCGGCGAGCAGCAGGGGCGGTCTTTGTCCGCGATCAGAGCGCATCGAAGGCCCCCAGGCGCTTGGCTATCCAGAGATAGATTCCCATGATGACGATGGGCACCACGGTGAAGGCGGCGGCGAGCGGAATGTTTCCGGCCGTGCCCTGCAGCGTGTAGACCGCCTGGCCGAGGAAGAATGTGGACGTGCCGACAATCTGCGGCACGATATAGTCGCCAAGCGTGAACGAGAAGGTGAAGATCGAGCCGGCGATGATACCGGGGAGCGCCAGGGGCAGGATCACGGTGCGCAAGGCTTGGCGCGGGCTGGCACCGAGATCGGCGGCCGCCTCGATCAGATTGCCCGGCACCCGTTCCAGGGCCGCCTGGGTTGGCAGGATCATGTAGGGCAGCCACACGTAGATGAAGACGAGGAAGGTGCCGATATAGCTGAACGACAGCGACGGGCCGCCCACCACCGGGATGGCGAGCACGGCGTCGAGAAGCCAGGTGAGGTGCAACTGTCCCGCCAGCCAGCTGATGATGCCTTCCTTGGCGAGAATGAGCTTCCAGGCGTAGATTTT
>JANMQB010000573.1:0-1680 GCA_031370155.1 Hyphomicrobiales bacterium
CCCTCACGAGAGTAACGGTTTTCCGGTGCAGGGCGATCATCTGACGAAGGCCTGTGCGGGCGTCATCATGCGCAGCCCCGCTCCCAAGGAACCATTCGTTCAGGCGTCTCGCCTGGGTCTCGAGGCGGTCCAGCACGGGACCCATACCCCGCTCAAGCAAATGGGCCCTGAGGCCCGGCCCGTCAAGGCCAAACCCCAGGGCGGCGCTATCTATGATTTGGGGGCGCAGCGAGTCAAGCTCGCGGGCGGTGAGTTCCACGGCGGCAAATTCATCGAGAAACTCGTGAATGAGCTCCGGGTGGTTGATCATCGACAGGACGATCTTGCGCTCGCGGCGTTCCATCGCCCGCTTGAGGCCGCCCTGGCCGGCCAGCGCCTTGAGCTGCGGTGACGGCGGCGCCGGCACGTCCCAGGGTTTTTGGGGCGAATAGCGAGTGGCGAATGGCGAATAGGGCTTGCGGCGCCCTTTCTGCCCCATTCGCCATCCGCTATTCACTATTCGCCACAGGCCGTCGAGCTTGGAGCCCAGATCGGCGAGATAATGCCGGCGCACCGTCTCGTCGCCGATCTGGTTGATGAGGGCGCGGAGTGCCTGTTCGAACTGCGCCTTGCGCTCCGGCGTCGCCCGGTCGTTCTCCGCCAGCGCCCGGCGCCACAACATTTCCGACAAGGGCTCCGCCGCCGCGATCACCGCCTTGACGGCTTCGGCGCCTTGCGAATTCAGCAGATCGTCGGGATCCTGCCCCTCCGGCAGCAGGGCGAATTTCAGCGAATGGCCGGGCTTGAGCAGCGGCAGGGCCAGATCGAGGGCCCGCCAGGCGGCCTTGAGGCCCGCGGCATCGCCGTCGAAGCACAGAACCGGCTCGGGTGCTGCCCGCCACAGAAGCGCCAGCTGATCGGCGGTGAGCGCGGTGCCAAGCGGTGCCACGGCGTGGGGGAGCCCGGCCCGGTGCATGGCGATCACATCGACATAGCCTTCGACCGCGATGATCGCCCCCGTCTCGTGGGCGGGACCACGCGCCTGGTCGAGATTGTAGAGAACCTGACCCTTGTGGAAGAGCGGCGTCTCGGGGGAATTGAGATATTTGGCCGGCGCATCCTGGGCGAGCGCCCGGCCGCCGAAGGCAATCACCTTGCCCCTGGCATCGCGGATTGGGAACATCACCCGGTCGCGGAACCGGTCATAGGCGACCGGAATGTCCTCGCCCGCGATCACCAGCCCCGCCTCGGCCATCTGTTCGAGCGTCACATTCTTCTCGGCCAGATAGGTCCGGAGCGCCGAGCGGCCGTCGGGCGCATAGCCCAGGCGGAATTCCTTCTGGATGGCCGGCGCAAGCTGCCGGTCGGCGAGATAGCCACGGGCTTTGGCGCCCCTTGCCGACTGGAGCTCGGCTTCGAAGAACTTCGCGGCAAATTCCGTGACATCGTAAAGGCTTGCGCGCTGTTCCTCGCGCTTCACATCAGCTTGGGACAACTGCGGCAATGGCAGCCCGGCTTGCATCGCCAGCCGCTCCACCGCTTCGGGAAAACTCGCTCCCTCCTTCTCGACCAGGAAGGTGAAAATGTCTCCGCTCGCCTTGCAGCCGAAACAGTGGTAGCGGCCCTTGCGGTCTTCGACATGGAAGGACGGCGTCTTCTCCGCATGGAACGGGCAGCAGGCCCAGTAATCGCCCTTGCCGG
>JANMQB010000583.1:0-5196 GCA_031370155.1 Hyphomicrobiales bacterium
GGACTTCGAGGCGGCGATGGCGCGCGAGGGGTTGGCGCATGATTTCCACCAGATCGACGCCCGCACCCCGGTGATCGCCGATGAAGTGATCGCCCAGGGGCGAAGCGCGGACCTGATCATCGTCTCGGCCACCAATCCCGACGAGATCACCGGTGTCGAGCGCGATTTCGTCGAGCAGACGATCATGGCCACCGGCCGTCCAGTCATCGTGCTGCCCTTCAAGGGCGAGACGAAACTGTCGCTCAACGAGGTCATACTCGGCTGGGAGGGTGGACGCGAAGCGGCCCGCGCCGCCTTCGACGCCATCCCCATTCTCAAGGCGGCCAAGAAGGTACACATCGTGCGCGCCGATCCGCAGAAGGACCCGGGTCTGCGCGGCAGCATTCCGGGCGCCGATCTGGCCGAGACGCTCGCCCGCCACGGCGTCAAGGCCGAAACCGAAGGCTATCCGACCGACGGCCAGGACGCGGGCCAGGCGCTCTTACGCCGCGCCGCCGATACCGGTGCCGGCCTCATCGTCATGGGCGCCTATGGCCACAGCCGCCTGACCGAATTCATTTTCGGCGGCGCCACGCGCTACGTGCTGCAGCGCCACGACCGGCCCGTGATGATGTCGCATTGAGGGCCTTAACATGCTGAAGAGGATCAGGCTGGAACTGGCCCGCGACCATGATTTCCCCGAAGGTTCGCGCCGGACCGGCTATGAATTCACCGCTCCGCTGGACGAGCGCGGTCATATCGATGCGGCGGAATGGCACAAGCAGCGCGAACATTGCCGGGTGCGGCGCTTCCGGCCGGGCGAGGCCGACGATATCGGGCATGTGATCCGCAAGCCCGGCGGCGCCTGGGCCTTCCATTACGACATCCACAGCGACGAGGAAGACGACGAGACCGGCTTCCGCTTCGGCGATCATGCCTTCAATCCCGGCGAATATGTCTCGATCCGCGAGGACGAGCACTTGCGCACTTTCAGGGTGATGCGGGTTCAGGAGGTTTGAGGGCGCTCGTCTTCCTTTCTGTCACCCCGGCTTATCCTGACTGATGTTCTTATTGCCTCCTGCGCGGTGTCCCGCTACCCATCCCTAACAATCAAACTCGCAGGATAGTCCATGGCTTCCTACAATCTGTTCCTGCTTCCGGGCGACGGCATCGGCCCGGAGGTGATGAAAGAAGTCGAGGCGTTGATCGCCTGGTTCAATGCCGCCGGCATCGCCCGCTTCGAAACCGATCGCGGCCTGGTGGGCGGTGCGGCCCATGATGCCCATGGCAAAGCCATTTCGGAAGCCGACATGACCAAGGCGCAAGCCGCCGACGCGGTGCTGTTCGGCGCCGTCGGCGGGCCGAAATGGGCGCACGTGCCCTATGACGTTCGCCCCGAGGCGGGGCTGCTCAGGCTGCGCAAGGATCTGGGCCTGTTCGCCAATCTGCGGCCCGCCATCTGCTATCCGGCCCTTGCCGATGCCTCGTCCTTGAAACGCGAGGTGGTCGAGGGCCTCGACATGCTGATCGTACGTGAACTGACGGGTGGCGTCTATTTCGGCGAACCCAAGACCATCACCGATTTGGGCAACGGCCAGAAGCGGGCGATCGACACCCAGGTCTACGACACCTACGAGATCGAGCGGATTTCGCGGGTGGCCTTCGAGCTCGCCCGCGCGCGGAGCAAGAAAGTCGCCTCCGCCGAGAAGCGCAATGTGATGAAAACCGGTGTGTTGTGGCACGAGGTCGTCACCCGCATCCACAAGGATCACTATCCGGATATCGCGCTGGAACACGTGCTCGCCGACAATTGCGCCATGCAATTGGTGCGCTCGCCGAAACAGTATGACGTGATCGTCACCGACAATCTCTTCGGCGACATGCTCTCCGACGTGGCCGCCATGCTGACCGGCTCCCTCGGCATGCTGCCGTCGGCCTCGCTCGGCGCTGCCGACGAGAAGACCGGGCGGCGCAAATCGCTCTATGAGCCGGTGCACGGCTCGGCCCCCGACATCGCCGGAACCGGAGCGGCCAACCCAATCGCCATGATCGCCAGCTTCGGCATGGCGCTGCGCTATTCGTTCGGTCTTGGCGAATGGGCCGGCAAGATCGACCAGGCCATTGCCGCGGTTCTGGCCAAGGGCATCAGGACCAGGGACATCGCCGGCGGCGGCACCGCCAATGCCTCGACCTCACAGATGGGGGCCGCCATCCTCAGGGAGTTGCAGGCGCTGGCCTGAACGGTAACCGGCTGGTGAATTTGCGGGTCTGCTCGGACATGCTATCGTACGCGTGCGAGTGCAGATCATCCCACCATGACCAAGACGGATCGGCGCCTTGTGCCCATCGTTTCGCTGGATGTCGCGGGCTTTACGCGGCTCATCCAGCGCGGCGAGGCCGCCACATTGGCGGCGGTTCAGCAGGTCTTCGACGGCCTCGTCCGCACCACCATGGATGACCATGGCGGGTCGATCTTCAAGACCATGGGCGACGGCATTCTGGCGGAATTTCCGAGCGTGGTGGCCGCCGTCGAGGCGGTAGCGCATATCCAGCGGACTTTGCATGACAAGCCGGTGCTGGCGGGAGGCGGCGAACCTCTCGTCATGCGGGCGGGCATGGTTCTCGCCGATGTCATGGTGAAGGGCGGCGACCGCCATGGCGAGGGCGTCAATCTGGCGGTGCGCATTCAGGGCTGCGCGCCGCCGGGCGGCATGGCGATCTCGAAATGGATGCACGAGTATCTCACCGGCAAGGTTGATCTCAGCTTCAGCGATATCGGATCGCAGATGCTGAAGAATGTGGCCCGCAGCATTCGCATCTTCATCTGGCACCCCGATCCCAATGTCCAGCAGCGCGCCGCCGCCGAATATGGCAACGCGGCCGGCCGCGTGGGCGTGGCCGAGATGCGGCCTTCGGTGGCAGTGCTGGCCTTCGACAATATGTCGGCCGATCCGGAGCAGGCCTATTTCGCCGATGCCGTTACCGAGGAAATCACCGCCACCCTCTCCCGGGTCGGCGACTTTCTGGTGATCGCGCGCAATTCGGCCTTCGCCTTCAAGGGCCGCGCCGCCGATGTGCGCCAGGTGGGCCGCGATCTCGGCGTGCGCTATGTGCTGGAAGGCAGTGTCAGGCGGGTGGGCGAGCGCATCCGCATCACCGCGCAGCTGGTCGAGGCCGCCACCGCCACCCATATCTGGGCGGGCAAGGCGGAAGGTGCGGCCTCCGATCTCTTCGACCTTCAGGACCGCATCGCCGAAATGGTGGCGGGTGCCGTCTATCCCTCGGTGCGCAAGGCCGAGATCGAGCGGGCGCGATTGAAGCGGCCGGGCAATCTCGAGGCCTATGATCTGGTCATGCGCTCGCTGCCCCATCTCTGGGCCCACCGCATGCACGAGAACCCGGAGGCCATCGCCCTTCTCGAACAGGCCCTCCTGCTCGATCCGCAATACGGCCTCGCCGCGGCGCTGTGCGCCTGGGCCCATGCCCAGCAGATCGTCTATAACTGGACCGGGGATTTCGCAGCCGAACGGCAGAAGGGCTTGCGTTTGATCGAGACGGCGGCGCGCCATATTGGCGAGGACGCAACCGGCCTCACCGCGCTCAGCACGGCGATCATGCTACTGGAAGGCAATGCCAGGCGGGCGCTGGGCTTCGTCGAGCGCGCGCTCCGCGCCGATCCCAATCACGCCTGGGCCTGGATACGAAGAGGCTTCGGCTTGATCTACACCGGCCATCCGGATGAGGCGCTCACCTGCTTCGCCCGGGCCGAACGGCTCTCCCCGCTCGATCCCTTCGCCTTCAACATCCACGTCGGCATCGGTCTCGCCCATTTCGCCGCCGGCCGCTACGCGGACGCCGTGCCCTATCCGCAAATGGTGCTCGACGAACGGCCGGGGCTGACCTGGCCCTACCGCGATCTCGCCGCTTACAGGGCCCAGGCCGGCGATCTGGCCGGCGCCAA
This sequence comes from Hyphomicrobiales bacterium, assembly GCA_031370155.1. Lineage (GTDB taxonomy): Bacteria > Pseudomonadota > Alphaproteobacteria > Rhizobiales > Aestuariivirgaceae > Aestuariivirga. The sequence continues at coordinate 3,941 of JANMQB010000583.1, forward strand.
GGACGCGCTCGAGAAATTCGTCTATCTCCGCCCGCCCATGACGCTTGCCGCGATCGCCGACGGCCTCAAGTTCATGGAGAAGCCGCTGCTCGACCGCTACATCGAAGGCCTGCGTCTGGCGGGGATGGAGTAGCTACGGCTTGCGCTTGCGCGCCGCCAGGGTGCGAAGCCGCAGCGCGTTGAGGCGGATGAAGCCGGCGGCATCCTTCTGGTCATAGGCGCCGCGGTCGTCCTCGAAGGTGACGAGCGCGTCGGAATAGAGCGATTTCGGGCTCTTACGGCCGACGACGGCGGCATTGCCCTTGTAGAGCTTGAGCCTGACCGTGCCTTCGACATGCTCCTGGCTCTCGTCGATCATCGCCTGCAGCATCTCGCGCTCAGGGCTGAACCAGAAGCCGTAATAGACGAGCTCGGCATAGCGCGGCATGAACGAGTCTTTGAGATGCGCCGCCTCGCGGTCGAGTGTCAGGCTCTCCATCGCCCGGTGCGCCACCGACAAAATCGTGCCGCCCGGCGTTTCATAGACGCCGCGCGATTTCATGCCGACAAAGCGGTTCTCGACCAGATCGAGGCGGCCGATGCCGTTGTCGTGGCCAAGCCGGTTGAGTTCGGCAAGGAGCGTGGCCGGCGACATCTTCTTGCCGCCGATGGCGATGGGGTCGCCCTTGAGGAACTCGATCTCGACGTAGCTGGCCTTGTCGGGCGCATCTTCCGGCGCGATGGTGCGCTGATAGACGTAAGGCGGCGGCTCCACCCACGGGTCTTCCAGCACCTTGCCCTCGGAGGATGAGTGCAGCAGGTTGGCATCGACCGAGAAGGGCGCTTCGCCGCGCTTGTCTTTCGACACCTGAATCTGATGGGTTTCGGCAAAGGCGATCAAATCCGTGCGGCTCTTGAATTGCCATTCGCGCCACGGCGCGATGATCTTGATGTCGGGGTTGAGCGCATAAGCCGTGAGCTCGAAGCGCACCTGATCGTTGCCCTTGCCGGTGGCGCCATGGGCGATGGCATCGGCGCCGGTTTTCTTGGCGATCTCGATCAGCCGCTTGGCGATCAGCGGCCTCGCGATCGAGGTGCCGAGCAGATAGACGCCCTCATAGAGGGCGTTGGCCCGGAACATCGGGAAGACGAAATCGCGGATGAATTCCTCGCGCAGGTCCTCGATGAAAATTTCCTTGATGCCCATGAGCTCGGCCTTCTTGCGGGCGGGCTCGAGCTCGCCGCCCTGGCCCAGATCGGCGGTGAAGGTCACCACC
>JANMQB010000606.1:0-2409 GCA_031370155.1 Hyphomicrobiales bacterium
AGCGCTCGCCGGCGCGCCATCCCGACTGGCTCGGTCCCGACGACCTGGCGCTCAAGATTCAGGAAATCCGCGAGGCCACCAATCACGAAATTCCGATCCAGCTCAAGCTCGGAGCGGCGCGCGTCTATGATGACGTCCGCATGGCGGTGAAGTGCGATCCAGACTCGATCTACATCGACGCCATGGAAGGCGGCACCGGTGCCGGTCCTCACATTGCGACGGAAGACACCGGCGTTCCCGGCATCGCGGCGATCCGCGAGGCGCGCCGCGCCATCGACGAACTCGGCAAGAAGGGCGAGATTTCGCTCGTCTATGCCGGCGGCATCAGGAACGGCGGCGACGTGGCCAAGGCGATGGCCTTGGGCGCCGATGCCATCGCCATCGGCCATTCGGTGCTGATGGCGCTCAACTGCAACAAGCACATCGAGGGCGTCACCGACTATCCGAACGAGATCGGCGTCGAGGCGGGCTATTGCTACCACTGCCACACCGGTCGCTGCCCGGTCGGCGTTGCAACCCAGGACCCGGTGCTGCGCCAGCGTCTCGATCCCGACAAGGCGGCCGAGCGCGTCTACAACTTCCTGCACACGCTCACCATGGAAGCCCAGATGCTCGCCCGCGCCTGCGGCAAGACCAACATTCACTCGCTCGAGCCCGAAGATCTCGCGGCCCTGACGATGGAGGCTTCCGCCATGTGCAAGGTGCCGCTGGCGGGAACCAACTATACGGTCGGCCTCGAAGGCGATTATCACAAGTATTGATCGGAGACAGACAATGGCAGGCACAAGCTACAAGGGCTCCGAGATCAAATCGGTCGACCAGTTCATCAAGGACAAGGCCGGCCTCGCCTCAAGCCGCGAGAAGGAAATCGGCCAGCACATCGGCTACCGCTATGACGTGAACCTGATCCCCGATTACAAGCGGCTCACGCCGTTTCTCAAGGGTTACCTGGAATTCATGGGCTGGGACGATTTGAATTGGCTGGAAGACGTCCACATGGGCTATGAGGAAGGCGAGCCCGCCATCTTTGACCGCAACTGCAACGGCTGGGTGCGAATTCCGAAGAATGTGAAGCTGCCCGACAACCAGCAGGACCGCGACATGATGGCGAGGGAGCTGCTGATCAAGTTCCAGATGTCTCCCAATCATCCGATGGTGCAGCTGAACAAGGCCTATCGGAAATTCTAAAATAACCCTGTGATGGCTTAGGCGCTGAGCAAACCCGAGTTGCACGGTTTACAAAGAAATCACTGTTCGCATTTCGGCATATTCTGCGCGCAGGCCATTTTTATCCCGCTCGATTAGGCCCGCCTTCACCAGCGCCCCGACGTCCTCGAAGACACGCTTGTAATCTCGCTTGAGGCTACGGGCGAGGCTCGCAACATTGGCCGCGGGATTGCGATGCAAGTGCCGCAGCAACTCGAACCGCTTGGGCGTCATTACCTTTGCAAGCGTCTCCCATGAAACGAATGTCAGATGACTTTCGCTGACCTTTTCCCCGCGCTCAGCACGCCGCCAAGCCTCCACCACCCGCTTCGACACCGCATCGAAGCCGCCACCAACATGTATATTGAGTCCTTTCCTCATAAGGGTCCCTTTCAGATTGGCAATTTGGCCTGTCACATCTCAACAACTGTTCGCGAACGCCGCGCTTAGATCGGTGCTCCTCTCAGTCGTTCCACGTCCGCTCTGAAGTCGGCCAGAAGCTGCTCGACGGAAATGAAACGATACTGTTCTTCGTGGCCTCCGGTGTGCCGGTGATCGCCCTTTCCCCGTTCGTTGTCGTAGCCAATTAAGCGCTTGCCCCGCATGCCGTAGAACAAAGAGTACTTTAGCCAATGACGGGATGCTACGACTTGCTCCGGAACACGCCAAACCTTGATTTCAAGAATTGCGCCATCGTCGAAAACCATCCGCTCATGGATCAGCAATCGCGCCTTCATATGGCATAATATGCCATATTTATGATATGGCGTCAAGCGCCATAATCACGGCATCGGTTCCGCCGCGGCGTTTTTCCAATCGGGCTTGAGGCCCAGGACCACGGCGTCGTTCGGGATATTTGGATTGAACAACCGGCTCTGCCACAGGCTGGCCTCGCGCGCCGGGCTCCGGACGGGCAGCCGTCTAACCGTGCAGAACATGCGGAAACTCTGGGAATACTGCTCGAAATCGAGCAGCACCTCCTTGGCCTTGACCAGCATGGCGGCCGTCTCCGACCCGGCGCCGAATACCGCCGCCAGCTCGTCGGAGAACAGTTCCGGAAGCTGATAGAAATCGCCGGCCAGGTAGTTGATGCCGGCGTCGCGCGCTCGCTGGGGATCGTTGGTCTTCTGGGCCTGGAAGCGGAAAAAGGCGGTGCTGACCGAAGGCTCCTCCGGCATCAGCAGCATGGTCATGGCGGGCAAC
>JANMQB010000006.1:0-1666 GCA_031370155.1 Hyphomicrobiales bacterium
TGACCGCCTTCGTGCTCGGCGGCCACGGCGATACGATGGTGCCGCTGGCGCGCTATTCGACGGTTGCCGGCATTCCGGTGCCCGACCTCGTGGCGATGAAATGGACCAGCCAGCAGAGGATCGACCAGATCGTGCAGCGGACCCGCGACGGCGGCGCCGAGATCGTGGGGCTGCTCAAGACCGGCTCCGCCTATTACGCCCCCGCCTCCGCGGCCATCGCCATGGCCGAGAGCTATCTTAAGGACAAGAAGCGGGTCATACCCTGTGCCGCTTATCTTTCCGGCCAGTATGGCGTCCACAATACCTATGTCGGTGTGCCGGTGGTGATCGGCGAAAAGGGCGTCGAGCGCATCGTCGAGATCAACCTCACGGGCGAGGAGAAGGCGGCCTTCAAGAAATCCTTAAGCGCCGTCGAGGCGCTGATCGAGGCGGCCAAGAACATCGCCCCCGATCTGGCATAGTTGACCAATACATCAAGTTTCGGAGCGCCCATGAACATCCACGAATACCAGGCCAAGGAGGTTCTCCGCGGCTTTGGCGTGCCGACCGGAAAGGGACTTGCGGCCTTTTCCGTCGATGAGGCGGTGAAGGCGGCGGAAACCCTGGGCGGCCCCGTCTGGGTGGTGAAGGCCCAGATTCATGCCGGCGGCCGCGGCAAGGGCGGCGGCGTCAAGGTTGTGAAATCCGTCGAGGAAGTGCGGGCCGAGGCCAAGCGCATGCTCGGCATGACGCTGGTCACCCATCAGACGGGTCCTGCCGGCAAGATCGTGCAGCGGCTCTATATCGAAGAGGGCACCGCGATTGCCCGCGAGCTCTATCTCTCCTGCCTGGTCGACCGCGAGACCTCGAAGGTGGCCTTCATCGCCTCGACCGAAGGCGGCGTCAATATCGAGGAAGTGGCCGCGAAGACGCCGCGGAAGATCGTGACCGTCAGGGTCGATCCGGCGGCGGGCTATTCGCCTTACGTAGGCCGCCGCATCGCCGCGGCGCTGCAGCTCGAAGGCGATCAGGTGAAGCAATGCGTCAAGCTGATCGGCCAGCTCTACCGCGCCTTCGTTGAGAAGGACATGAGCCTCCTGGAGATCAATCCGCTGGTCGTCACCGAGGCGGGCCAGCTCCTCTGCCTCGATGCCAAGATCGATTTCGATGGCAATGGGCTCGACCGTCACCCCGAAATCCGCGAGCTGCGCGATCAATCGGAGGAGGACCCGAAGGAGATCGAGGCGTCGAAATTCGATCTCTCCTATGTGGCGCTCGACGGCTCGATCGGCTGCATGGTGAACGGGGCGGGGCTCGCCATGGCGACCATGGACATCATCAAGTTCCATGGCGCCGAGCCCGCCAATTTTCTCGATGTGGGCGGCGGCGCCTCAAGGGAAAAAGTGGCGGCGGCCTTCAAGATCATCACCGCCGATCCACGCGTCAAAGGTATCCTCGTCAACATCTTCGGCGGCATCATGAAATGCGACGTGATCGCCGAAGGTGTGATTGCCGCGGTCAGGGAGGTGGGGCTGAAAGTACCGCTGGTGGTGCGCCTCGAAGGCACCAATGTCGAACTTGGCAAGAAGATCATCCGCGACAGCGGCCTGAACGTGATCTCCGCCGATAACCTCGACGATGCCGCTGGCAAGATCGTGAAAGCGGTCAAGGTGGCGGCTTGATGAAC
>JANMQB010000065.1:0-2017 GCA_031370155.1 Hyphomicrobiales bacterium
CAAGGGCATCGACCAGCGCTCGGCCTGCCGCCATCCCGACTGGACGGGCCCCGACGATCTCGAAATCAAGATTCACGAGCTGCGCGAAATCACCGGCTGGGAGAAGCCGATCTATGTGAAGGTCGGCGCCACGCGGCCCTACTACGATGTGGCGCTGTCGGTTAAGGCCGGTGCCGACGTCGTCGTGCTCGACGGCATGCAGGGCGGCACCGCGGCAACCCAGGAAGTGTTCATCGAGCATGTCGGCATTCCAACCCTCGCCTGCATCCGCCCGGCGGTGCAGGCGCTGCAGGACCTCGGCATGCACCGCAAGGTGCAGCTCATCGTCTCGGGCGGCATCCGCAGCGGCGCCGATGTGGCCAAGGCTTTGGCGCTCGGCGCCGATGCGGTGTCCATCGGCACGGCGGCACTGGTGGCGCTGGGCGACAACGATCCGCATCACGAAGAGGAATACAAGGCGCTCGGCACCACGGCCGGGGCCTATGACGACTGGCATGAGGGCCGCGATCCGGCGGGCATCACCACCCAGGAGCCGGATTTGGCCTCGCGCCTCGATCCGGTGAAGGCCGGGCGGCGCCTTTCCAACTATCTCAAGGTCCTGACACTCGAGGCGCAGACGGTGGCGCGCGCCTGTGGCAAAAGCCACCTACACAATCTCGAACCGGAAGACCTGGTGGCGCTGACCGTCGAAGCCGCCGCCATGGCGCAGGTGCCGCTTGCCGGCACCAACTGGATTCCCGGCAAGGGAGGATACTGAGCATGACCAATATCGTGGCCACGGTTGCCTGGCAGCGGGGCGCGGACGAGGCCTTCACCGACAAGCGCTTCAGCCGCGGTCATCAATGGTCTTTCGACGGCGGACTGACGGTGCGGGCCTCGTCGTCGCCGCAGGTGGTGCCGAAGTTTTCCGATCCCGCCGGCATCGATCCGGAAGAGGCCTTCGTCGCCAGCCTGTCCGCCTGCCACATGCTGACCTTCTTGTGGGTTGCGGCGAGCAAGGGTTACGTGGTCGACAGTTATCGCGACGAAGCCTCGGGCCTGATGACCAAGAACGCCCAGGGGAAATATTTCGTAAGCTCCGTCACCATGCGGCCCCATGTGGTGTTCGCCGGCTCCAATCAGCCGGACCGGGCGGCGCTCGAGGCCATGCATCACGCCGCCCATGAGGACTGCTTCATCGCCAATTCGGTCGTAACCGAGGTGCGCTGGGAGCCGGTCTTCTGACCCGGCTTGCAAAGCCGGCGCAATTCATCAAGAAATGAGAGCAACGCACGCAGGGGAGCGAAACATCATGGCGGGGGACCTCGCGAAATACGCCAAGAACAACAAGATAAAGTTCTTCCTTTTCAATTTCACCGATCTCTTCGGCACGCAGCGGGCCAAGCTGGTTCCGGCCGAAGCGGCAGGCAGGATGCAGAAGGCGGGGGCGGGCTTCGCGGGCTTTGCCACCTGGCTCGACCAGACGCCGGCGCACCCGGATATTCTGGTGATGCCGGATACGAATTCGGTCATTCCATTGCCTTGGCGGCCGGAGGTGGCTTGGGTTGCGGGCGAGCCGTGGATGAACGGCGAGCCGCTCGCCCAGGCGCCGCGCGTGGCGCTGCGCCGGCTGATCGAAAAGACGTCCAAGAAGAACATGAAGCTGATGGCAGGTGTGGAGCCGGAGTTCCATCTGATCAATGCCGACGGCACGGCGATTTCCGATCACCGCGATACCCAGGAAAAGCCCTGCTACGACCAGGCGGCGATCATGCGCCGCCTCGACGTCATCGCCGAAATCTGCACCACCATGACGCAGCTCGGCTGGAGCCCCTATCAGAACGACCATGAGGACGCCAACGGCCAGTTCGAGATCAACTGGAACTTCAACGACGCGCTGACCACCGCCGACCAGCTCGCCTTCTTCAAATTCATGGTGAAATCGATTGCCGAGAAGCATGGGTTGCGCGCCACCTTCATGCCGAAACCCTTCATCAACTTGACCGGCAACGGCTGCCATGTGCATCTTTCGGTGTGG
>JANMQB010000088.1:0-2282 GCA_031370155.1 Hyphomicrobiales bacterium
TCATCGTCTCGGGCTACCGCGACGGCACGATCATGCTGGTTCAGCGCGATACCGATGGCGACGGCCGCAGCGACGGCCACCGCCTGCTTCTCGCCGGTCTCGACAATCCGCACGGTCTCTTGCTTGAAGGCAGCACGCTCTTCGTGGCCGAGGAGCAGCGCGTCGTGAAATACGATTTCGACGGCAGGACTCTGGCCAATGAGCGCGTGCTTCTCCGCGGCATTCCGCCGGGCGGGCATTCTTCGCGCACCCTCAAGCGCGGGCCCGACAGCTTTCTCTACCTGTCGATCGGATCGAGCTGCAATGCCTGCATCGAGGATCACAAGTGGCGCGCCGCCATCATCCGCTTCAAGGAGGACGCGGCACCGGAGCTGTTTGCGAGCGGCCTGCGCAATAGCGTCGGCTTCGACTGGCAACCGGGAACGGGCGCGCTGTACGGCGTCGATAACGGCCGCGACAATCTTGGCGACGATGTTCCCGACGACGAGGTGAACCGGATCGAGGCGGGCCGTCACTATGGCTGGCCCTTCCTGCACGGCGCCGGCATCGAGGATCCCCGTCTGTTCGCGCAGATGCCGGCGGGGATTGCGCCCGTCGCGCAGGCGCACGGGCTCGGCGGCCATGTGGCGCCGCTGTCGATTGTGTTTCTCGAGCACCAGCCCGATGCGGCCCGCAACGGTTCGGCCCTGGTCGCCGAGCACGGCTCATGGAACCGGTCGGTCAAGTCCGGCTACCGCATTGTGCGGTTGAGCTTTCAGGGCTCTTCGATTGGCGAGGAGGTCTTCATGTCGGGCTGCGAGATGGCCGATGAAGTGATCTGCCGTCCGGTCGATATTCTCGAGGCGGCGGATGGCAGTCTCTATGTGAGCGATGATTATGCAGGGGCCATCTACCGGATCGCCCACAGGGCCGCAAACCTGTCCAATTCTACGGCATCGCAGCACAAAAATTAGAAGTATGACGATAGTGTAAACTTATGAAATATTTGAATGAATTATAGCTATGCAGAATTTGCATTACTCATTCTGCTGCATTGCACCTAGATTCGGTCCCGTTGAGTGCAATGCAGTAAATGTCAATCCAAAGGGGACTGACCCATGTTTGAACAACTGAAAGCCCGTTACAGCAACTGGCAGCGTTACAAGCGCACCGTTTCCGAGCTCGGAAGCCTGACCGACCGCGATCTCGCGGACCTCGGCATCATGCGCTCCGACATTCCACGGCTGGCCCGCGAAGCCACAAGGTGATCCCGGCATGTTCGCGATCCTCGCCGAACGCCGCAAGCGGCTTGCCGCCTATCGCGCCAAGCGGGCGGACCTCGAGGCCATGAGCGAGGCCGACCTCGCCGACATGGGCATCAAGCGCTATCAGCTTGGCGCCATCGCGCGGGCGATGACGCTGCGCTGAAAGTTTCACGTTTCCTCGCAGGGGCCCGCCATTCGCGCAAGCTGTGACGGGCCATTTCCCTTGCCTAAGCCCAATTGCGGCAATCCGCTGTCGCAACCCGGTTGCGCGCCGCTATGGGCTGTGTTACCGAACCCGCGCGGCGGGGTCAGCACTCGTCCGTGCGCGTGCCCAGTGTGCGCGGATTTCCAGCAAATCCAAGCGTTTGAGTCGCGATTTCCAGGACTGAAACGCGCGACTGTTCCGAAAGAGCGATCGTGACAGCCACAGATCAGACCATTTCCGGGGTAGCTGGCCGCTATGCCAGCGCCCTGTTCGAGCTGGCCAGCGAGGAAAAGTCGGCGGAGGCAACCGGCACCCAGCTCAATACCTTCAAGGCGCTGCTCAATCAGTCGGGCGACCTCACGCGGCTGATCCGTTCGCCGGTGTTCTCCGCCGAGGACCAGATCGGCGCCATCCAAGCGATTTGCACCAAGGCGGGGATCGGCGGGCTGGCCCTCAACTTCATCAAGCTCACGGCCAAGAACCGCCGCCTCTTCGCCATCGCCGACATGATCAGGGCCTATGGCGCACTGGCCGCCACCGCCAAGGGCGAAGTGCGCGCCGAAGTGACGAGCGCCGATAAGCTTTCCGGCAAGCATGTCGCCGACCTCAAGGCCGCGCTCAAAACCGCGACGGGGCGCGAGGTCGAGCTCGCCACGCGGGTCGACAGCGCCATTCTCGGCGGCCTCATCGTCAAGGTCGGCTCGCGCATGGTCGACAACTCGCTCAAGACCAAACTCGACAATCTCAAGATCGCCATGAAGGGGACCGGCTAATGGATATTCGCGCCGCCGAAATTTCCGCAATTCTCAAGAAGCAGATCAAGGATTTCGGCA
>JANMQB010000105.1:0-4217 GCA_031370155.1 Hyphomicrobiales bacterium
GCCCGGTCCGGCCATTCGCGCTTCACCTTCTTGATCTCGCGCAAATTGACCTCGAGCGGCCGGTCGGTGATCAGCTCGATGTTATTGAGGCCGAGCAGCCTGCGGTCGGCACCGTGAATGGCGCCATAGCGCGGGCCGTTGACATTGACGATGGGCGGGCCCTCTTCGCCCAGCGTCTTCCACACCACGCCGCCCCAACCCGCCTTGAAGGCGCGCACCACATTGTATTCCTTGTCGGTGGGCGGCGCCGAGGCGAGCCAAAAGGGATTGGGCGACTTGATGCCGACAAAATCGCTGCGAAGGTCAGCCATGGGGGTCCTCCTTCATTTTCTCAAATACGCATTGATCGATTCCGCCGCGCGGCGGCCGTCGTCGACGGCGGCAACGGTCAAATCCTTGCCGCCCGCGGCGCAGTCGCCGCCGGCCCAGATGCCGGCAACCGAGGTGCGCCGTGCCGCGTCGACGGCGATGCGCCCGCCCTCGAGCTTGAGCGCGCCGCCCGTTACATCCACATAGGTCTGGCCGATCGCCTTGAAGATCATGTCGGCGGCAAGATCGAAGGTCTCGCCGGTGCCCACCAGCTTGCCCTTCACTTCCCTGGCGTATTCGCAGGCAAGCCCCGCGGCTCTGCCATCTTTGACGATGACCTTCTTCGGCATGACCCAGTGCTTGATCTTGACGCCCCTGGTCTGGGCCAATTCCTGCTCGTAACCGCTTGCCTTCATCTGGCCGGGCCCGCGGCGGTAGAGAATGGTGACATCCTCGGCACCGAGCAACTTCGACTGGATGGCAACGTCGATCGCCGTCATGCCGCCGCCGATCACCAGCACCCGGCGGCCTACGGTCAGCTTGCCCAAATCCTTCGCCTGGCGCAGATCGGCGATGTAATCGACCGCATCCTCGATGCCCTTCACATCTTCGTTCTTTGCCCCCAGCGCATTGACGCCGGCCAGGCCCATGCCGAGAAACACCGCATGGTAATCGCGCTGCAGGTTCTTGAGCTTCAGGCCCTTGCCCAGCGCCTTGCCGGTTTCGATCCTGATGCCGCCGATCGACAGCACGAAGTCGACTTCCTTCTGCGCGAAATCGTCGACGGTCTTGTAGGCGGCGATGCCGAATTCATTGAGGCCGCCAGGCTTCTTGCGGACTTCAAAAATCGTGACGTCGTGACCGTGCATGGCCAGCCGGTGGGCGCAGGCGAGCCCCGCGGGGCCTGCGCCCACCACCGCCACTTTCCGGCCCGTGGCCTTCGCCCGCCCATAGGGATGTTTGCCATCGGCCATCAACGCATCGGTGGCATAGCGCTGCAACTCGCCGATCCTGACCGGCTTGCCTTCGGCCATCTGGCGCACGCAGACCTGTTCGCACAGCGTCTCGGTCGGGCAAACCCGCGCGCACATGCCGCCGAGAATATTCTGGTCGAAAATCGTCTTGGCCGCGCTCTTGGGATGGCCCGCCTGAATCTCGCGGATGAACATGGGAATGTCGATCGAAGTGGGGCAGGCCGTCATGCACGGCGCGTCGTGGCAGAAATAGCAGCGGTCGGCCTCGACGAGGGCCTCATGGTCGGAGAGGCGCGGATGCAGATCGGCGAAATTCGTGGCGTATTCCGCACTGGAAAGCCGCCCGCCCGCAATGCCGGGCCCCTTCGCTGCCGCCATCGATGCTTCCTCCTGAAGCGATGATTATTATGGTGCGGCAAGGATGACAGATTTTGTTCAAATGGTCAAATTTTTGCGGAAGCCGGGACCGGTGCCAAACCCGGCGCGGTCGTCTATGGTCGTAAGGATTCCGGAAATCAAAGCCATGAAAATCGCGGCCCATATCGGCGTCAAGGACGAGGCCGAACTCATCGAGCGCTGCATCGGCCATCTGCGCCGGATCGGTGTCAGCCAGTTCATCGTGTGCGACATGGGCTCGACCGACGGTACCGCCGGGATTCTCGAGCGCCAGAGGTCTGACGATTTCCACATCATTATGCTTTCAAACCGCGAGGCGGACGCGGAATGGCTGCGCCGCAACGAGACGGCGATCCGCGACATTGACGCCGATTGGCTGCTGTTTCTCGATGCCGATGAATTCCCGCTGCCCGCCGCGGGCTCCCTGCACGGCATTCTGGCTGGTACCGCAGCCGATCTTCTGAGTGTGCCGCGCTACAATGTTGCCATCGGACCCAATGGTCCGTACCTGCCCACCGAACTTGGGCCGGAGCGTTACGGCGAAGTCGAGCTCATTGTTGAGGCTGTTGCCGATTTCCGCCGCAGTCTGGCAAAGGATCCGGACATCCCGTGGATCCGGGCGGTTCCGGCACCGAAGATCGCGGTTAGACCGAAAGCGATCGGACGCCTCCTGCAGGGCGTCCACGACATCGTGCCGGCGGGGCCCATCACCCGCGCCCCGGCCCAGGGGCTGTTGATCGCCCATCTGGCGCTGTCGACGCCAGAACGCTTTCGGCGCAAGATCGACAACATCCGCGAATTCTTCGCCCATCACGATGCCTATGCCGGACCCGATATCGCCTGGCACTGGCGCCGCTGGGCCGGCCTTGCCGATCGCGGCGAGATCGACGGCGAATTCGCCCGCAGCGTGTTCTCGGTGCAATTCTTGGACGCGCTGCGCCGCGACGGCATCGTCAGGTCGGCGGCGGAGATGTTGCGAGGGGCAGCGCCATGACCGGCAGGACGGTGGCGGTCATGCAGCCCTATTTCTTCCCCTATGCCGGCTATTTCCGCCTGTTCGCGGCCTGCGATTTGTTCGTCATCTACGATTGCGTACAGTTTCCGCGGCGTGGCCGGGTTCACCGCTGCGAGGTTCCCGGTCCAGCGGGTTCGGCCGAATGGCTGACACTGCCGCTCGCCAGCCAGAAGCGCGAAGTGCTGATCCGCGATCTGGAATTCGCCGCCGATGCGCGCGCCGAATTCGACCGGCGTCTGGCAAGGCTCGGCTGGATCGCACGCAGCAGAGGTCCAAGCGCCGAGACGATACGCAAGTTTTTGCACGCGCCCTTCGGGAGCACGATCGATTATCTTGAAGCGGGACTTCGCCTTGTGGCCCGCGAGCTTGGCCTCGAAACTGAAATCGTCCGCAGTTCCGCCTACGGCATCGGCCGGGAATTGTCCGGCGAACGGCGCATCATCGCTATCGCCAAGGCGACGGGCGCCTCGCGCTACATCAATGCCCCCGGCGGAAAAGTGCTCTACGACAGTGTCACATTCGGCGCGGCGAGCCTGGAACTGTGCTTTCTCGCGCCCTATCGGGGACGCTTCCGCCATCTGCTCTTCGACCTTATGCAAGAAGACCCCGCGATAATCGCCGCCGATGTCAGGGACCAGACGGTTCTCGAGACCGGTTGAGCAGATCGATGCGCGGCGAGTCCTTGAAGGCATAGGCGGTATATTCGTAGAGTCCGTAATCGGCCCGCAACATGACATGACGGCCCGCCAGGTCATGCAGCAGCCGGGCGACATCGTCCATCGGGACGTGAAACAGGTCGTCGCGCTCCCAGTCGACGATCTTCGACATCACGTTGAATGCCAGCCCCTTGCGCACATGCGGCCAGAGACGCCGCACGGTCTGCGCCAGGAATTCCCACATGCGGGCGTGCGGCAGCTCCCATTTGGTGGTGAACAGGCCGTTGGCGACAAGATAGTCGCAGGCGATAACCGCGGGATCGCAGCCGGGATCGCTGACGTCGAGATTGAGAAACCTTGTTCCGGGGAATTTGGCTTGGGCGAAGTCCAGTGCAGTCTGCGACCGGTCGACGCCGAAATATTCAACGTTGGCGATCCCGCGCTTGCGGATATGGGTCAGCAATTCACCGCTGCCGCAGCCGAAATCGCACAGCACCACCGGCTCGCGCGGCGGTGCGATCATCACGTCCAGCATCACGTCGAAGCGGATAAGCCGGTCGCGCTCATTCGGCCAATGGGCGCCGCGATGGGTATCGCCAAACTGGCGCAATGCCGCATCGCCATGGCGCAGCAGAATATCGTATTCCGGTCCAGACGATTTCGCCATTGCCAACAGCCTGACTGCCGATCCGGCGCCAGTTATCATCCGCCGCAACCCGCCGTCAAACCGCCAGCCAGTTCCTTAGAAAGTCCGCAAAACGGTCCGGCGCAATCTGGTAATCGGAAAAATGCTGCCATTCGCGGTTTTCCCTGACAACCGGGCCGGTGAGAACGCAAACGTCGAGCCCCAGCGCCTTGAGCACCGCC
>JANMQB010000136.1:0-20429 GCA_031370155.1 Hyphomicrobiales bacterium
CCCTCAAGCTCGCCTCGGGAGATGTCTTGGCGATCGGCGGCGCCTCCCGCCTTTGCTATCACGGCATCGACAGGATCCTGACCGGCACCTCGACACTGCTCAAGGATGGCGGCCGCATCAATCTCACGCTGCGGAGGGTAACGATACCCTGAAGGCCGTGTTGCCTCAGCCTTCAGCCTTTGCGACGCCCACCATGGCGGGACGCAGGCAGCGCTCGCCGATGGCGAAACCCGCCTGCATTTCCTGGACCACGGTGCCCGGCGGATGCTCCTTGGTCGGCACCTCGAATATGGCCTGGTGCATGTGGGGATCGAATTTCTGGCCGACGGTCTCGATCTTGCGGATACCGTGACGCTGAAAACTGTTAAGGAGTTCGCGTTCGGTGACCTCGACGCCAGTCAGCAAGTTCTGGGTCGCCTCGTCGGCGGCGGCCCGCGCCTCCGGCGGCACCGCTGCCAGAGCCCGGCTCAGATTGTCGGCGACGCTGAGCAGATCGCGGGCGAAATTCGTCGCTGCATAAAGCGTGGCTTCCGCCTTTTCACGCTCGGTGCGCTTGCGCAGGTTTTCCATTTCGGCCGCCAAACGCAGCAGCCGGTCCTTCAATGTGCCCGCTTCTTCCTTCAGCGCCGCGATCTCGGCATCGCGCGGATCGATGGGGGGCTCGGCGATCGGCGATTCGATCTCCGGCGGGGTGGCGATGAAGTCAGGCGTGTTGGTTTCGTCAGTCATGGGAACGCTCGTACTGTCAAAGTCATTGTCGGGGAAGGCCCGCATATCGGCCGGGACGGCGGAAAAATCAAGTGAGCAGGCGGCCGACGGCCTTGGCGGTATAATCGACCATGGGAATGATCCGCGCGTAATTCATCCGCGTCGGCCCGATAATGCCGAGTACGCCGACGATCTTTTCCTCGCTGTTGCGGTAGGGTGCGACGATCAGCGACGAACCCGACAGGGAAAACAGCCGGTTTTCCGAACCGATGAAGATGCGCACCCCTTCGCCCGCTTCGGCAAGGCCCAAAAGCTGGACGAGTTCGCGTTTGTTCTCGATGTCGTCGAAGAGCTTGCGAACGCGCTCGAGATCGTCGGCGGCGGTGGCGTTTTCCAGGAGATTGGCCTGGCCCTTGACGATCAGGGTCTTGGCGTCAGGATCGCTCTCGCCCGACCAGACGGCGATTCCGGCCTCGACGATGCGGGCCGAAACATCGCCGAGTTCGCGCCTCAGGCTCGCCATTTCCTCGCCCATGAAGCGCTGCACTTCGGCGATCGTCTTGCCCTGAAATCGCGTCGAGAGGTAGTTCGTGGCTTTGACGAAGGTGGCAGGCGGCAATCCCGGCGGTACGTCGATGACGCGGTTTTCTACCGCCCCGTCCTCGCCCACCAGGATGACGAGTGCCCGGCCCGGCGCAAGATTGACGAATTCGATGTGCTTGAGCCTGGCATTCATCTTCGGCGCCATGATCACGCCGGCGCAGTGGGAGAGGCCCGACAGAAGCATGGTCGCTTCGCCCAGCACGTCCTCGATGCGGCGCTGACGGTTGCTGGCGGCGATCTGGGCGTCGATGCGGGCCCGCTCGTCGGGGGCCACCGCGCCCACTTCCATCACCGCGTCGACGAAGAACCTGAGCCCCGCCTCCGTCGGCACCCGGCCGGCGCTCGCGTGCGGTGAAAAGATGAGGCCCGCGTCCTCGAGGTCCATCATCACGTTGCGCACCGAGGCCGGCGACAGGCCCGACGGTAAAATGCGCGAGATGGTGCGCGAACCCACCGGCTCGCCGGTTTCGAGATAGGTATCGACCAGCCTGCGGAAAATGTCGCGCGAGCGCCGGTCGAGGCCGGCGAGGCCGGTGAGCTTTTCGTCAAGGAACGGCTTTGGCGGGATTGAACTCATAGGGGCAATGTAGGAATCAAGTTGGCTCCGGTCAATCGGCGGGCTAGAACCCCCGCCGGTCACGAAAGGAATTGCCGATGCGTCCCTCGGGGCGGAAACCCGATCAGTTGCGCGCCGTGAGTTTCGAGCGCGGCTGCAACAAACATGCCGAAGGCTCCTGCCTGGTCCGTTTCGGCGACACCCATGTGCTATGCACTGCTTCGTTGGAGGAGAAAGTGCCGCCGTGGATGAAGGGCCTTGGCAAGGGCTGGGTGACCGCTGAATACGGCATGTTGCCGCGCTCGACCGGCGAGCGCATGCGCCGCGAGGCGGCCTTGGGCAAACAGTCGGGCCGCACCCAGGAAATCCAGCGTCTGGTCGGCCGCTCGCTCCGCGCCGTGGTCGATCTCGTGGCGCTGGGCGAGAAGCAGATCACCATCGATTGCGATGTCATCCAGGCCGACGGCGGCACCCGCACGGCGGCCATCACCGGAAGCTGGGTGGCCCTGCACGATTGCCTCACATGGATGCGGGCGCGCAGCATGTTCAAGACCTGGCCGATCAAGGACCAGGTGGCCGCCATCTCCTGCGGCATTCATGGTGGCGAGGCGGTGCTCGATCTTGATTATGTCGAAGATTCGACCGCCGGAACCGATGCCAATTTTGTGATGACCGGGGCGGGCGGCATTGTCGAGGTGCAGGGCACCGCCGAAGGCGAGCCGTTTTCGCAGGACGACTTTCTGCAATTGCTGGCGCTCGCCCGCAAGGGCGTCGACGAACTGGTGACGCTGCAGAAATCCGCCATCGCATGAGACGCACGCTCACAGCGGGCCGGCTCGTCGTCGCCACCCACAATCCCGGCAAGCTCGCCGAGATCCAAGAACTCCTGGGTCCCCATGGGGTCGAGGCCGTCTCGGCCCGATCGCTCGGCATTTCCGAGCCTGAGGAAACCGAGACCGGCTTCGCCGGCAATGCCCGCCTCAAGGCAGTACATTCCGCGAAGGTTTCGGGCCTTCCGGCGCTTTCCGACGATTCCGGTCTTTGTGTCGATGCTCTGGGCGGCGATCCCGGCGTCCATTCGGCGCGCTGGGCGGGTGCTGACAAGGATTTTGCGCTGGCCATGCGCAATGTCGAAGAAAAGCTCCAGGCCAAGGGCGCCGTCGCGCCCGACGCGCGCCAAGCCCATTTCACCTGCGCCCTCTGCCTTGCCTGGCCGGACGGGCGCGATAAAGTCTTCGAGGGTCGCGTCGATGGCACCCTGGTCTGGCCGCCGCGCGGCAGCAAAGGCTTCGGCTACGATCCGATGTTCGTGCCCGGCGGCTTCACCCAGACTTTCGGCGAGATGGAGGAGGCCACGAAGCACAAGATGTCCCATCGCGCCCGCGCCTTCGAGAAACTCGTCGATGCCATTTTCTGAATCGGACTTCGGCATCTATGTGCATTGGCCTTTCTGCAAGGCCAAATGTCCCTATTGCGATTTCAATTCCCATGTCCGCCATGCGCCGGTCGATGCCATGGGCTTTGCCGCAGCCCTTGCCGCTGAACTTGGTTGGCTGGCGCGACAGACGAAGGGACGCACCGTTGCCAGCATCTTCTTCGGCGGTGGCACACCCTCGCTCATGCCGCCTGCCGCGGTTTCCCATGTCCTCGAGGCGATCGCCAGGCTCTGGACCATTGCTGCTGATGCCGAAATCACGCTAGAGGCCAATCCGACCAGTGTCGAAGCCGGAAACTTCCGCGGTTATCGTGCCGCCGGAGTCAATCGCGTCTCGGTCGGCGTCCAGGCCCTCGATGCGGCCCATTTGCGGGCGCTAGGCCGCCAGCATTCGCCGGAGGAAGCCATTGCCGCCTTCCGGCTGGCGGCGAAAATCTTTCCGCGCGTCTCCTTCGACCTCATCTATGCGCGGCCGCACCAGAGCGTGGCGCAATGGCGCGATGAACTTTCGCGGGCTTTGGACGAGCAGCAGGGCCACATGTCGCTCTATCAACTGACCGTCGAGCCCGGCACCGCCTATGCCGATCTCTTCGCCCGCGGTGGGCTCGCCGTGCCCGATGAGGACGCAGCGGCCGACCTCTTCGACATCACCCAGGAACTTACAGAGAGGGCGGGCCTTTCGGCCTATGAAGTCTCGAACCATGCAAGTGCCGGTCATGAGTCGCGCCACAACCTTCTCTATTGGCGTTATGGCGAATATGCCGGTGCCGGTCCCGGCGCCCACAGCCGCCTTAACGCCGGCGAAAACCGCCGTGCCCTCGTTGCCGAAAAGCATCCCGAAACCTGGCGCAAGCTGGTGGCCACCCGCGGCAACGGCATCGTCGAGGATGCCGTCGTATCCCCCGCCGATCAGGCGGCCGAATATCTGCTGATGGGGCTGCGTATAACCGAAGGCATCGATCTTGCGCGCTATGCCACCCTCGCCGGACGCGTGATCGCTGATGACAAGATCGCGGACCTCGAGTCCCTCGGCCTTCTCCGCCGCGACGGTGCGCGGCTCGCGGCGACGCGCAGCGGCCGCCGCGTTCTCAACGCGCTCATTGCCGAGCTTGCCGCCTAGAACGCCGTCGGCGCCAGTGCGATGACGTCGGGCCCGCCCGGTCCCATTTGCAGGATGGCAAGGCCGCGCTCGATCAGGCCGTTGTCGCGGAAGCGGAACAGGCCATTGGCGCCTTGATAGCCCTGCGGACCGGCGATCGCTATCGTAGAGAAATCGCCGCGCTTTGCGAGATTGACCGCTAAAGTGGCCGCGTCATAGGCGAGGCTCGCCAGCCGCGGCGGTTTGGCGCCATGCAGGGCTGAATATTTCTGGTCGAAGCGGGCCACCAGATCGGGTGCGACGCCGGCATACCATCCACCCATGGCAATGGCGGCATTGCGTGTTGCCGCATCGTCCCACTGGCCGGTGCCGAGAATCTTGACGCTTGCCGGCGTAATTCCATTATCCGACAGCGCCACTCCGATCTTGCCCAGAATGTCGCCGCTTTCCGGTAGAAGCAGTGCTGTTCCCTGGCCCTTGAGAGCGGGTGCAACCTGGGCGGCGGACTCGGCAATCGAATCCTCGACGCGGGCATATCGCTGCTGAGCCACGATCGACGCGCCATATTGCTCCGCCGCCTGGACGAGGGCCCGCTCCACAGCGGCGCCATACTGCGAGGCGGGATACAGCGCGGCGATGGTGCGGTAACCTTTCGAGGTCGCAAATCGCAGCACACTTGCGATCTCTTCCTCCGGCAGGAAGCTCATCAGAAAAGTGCCGTTTCCGGCGACTGCGCTTGCCGAAGAGAAGGCGATGACGTTGATGCCCCGCCCTTGGGCCACCGGGGCCACGGCGCGCACCTCTTCGGCGAGCAGCGGTCCGAGGATCAACTGCGCCCCTTCATTAAGGGCGGCATCGGCCGCCGCTTTGGCGCCGTCCGGCGAACCGCCCGTGTCCTTGACGATGAAACTGATGCCGCCGCCCATGTCGGTCAGCGCCATCTCGGCCGCCTGCCTGAGGGCGATGGCGATCTTTCGGGTCTCGCCCGGCGCCGACAGCGGCAGGAGCAGGGCCACCTTGCTTCCACTTTCCGGCTGAGACTGGTTCGACGGCTCCGAGTCGCTGAACAGGGAGCCCATACGGGCCGCACCGCCGCATCCGGAGAGCAGGACGGCCAGAAACGCGATGACCAAATATCGCCACTCCCACTGGCGGTTGAGGCGCGCTAGCATGGCGCGAGCTCCGACTTGATCAAGCGAAATTACCTCGGATAAGATGACGCTGCAAAAACCCCGATTTGACCGCCGCTATAGCATAGGCGCTGCCGAGTTCGAGGCCGAAAAACTCGCAGCCGGCCTCCATGTGGTGGCCACCCCCATCGGCAATCTCGGCGATATCACCATCCGCGCCCTTGCCGCCCTGGCTGCCGCCGATGCCATCCTCTGCGAAGATACCCGCACCACGGCCAAACTCCTCGAACGCTACGGGATCAGAACCAAACTCCTGCCCTACCACGAGCATAATGCGGCGAAAGTGCGGCCCGGCATTGTGGAGAAACTCAAGTCCGGCCTGGCGCTGGCACTGGTCAGCGATGCCGGCATGCCGCTGGTTTCCGATCCGGGCTACCGGCTGGTCGCCGAAGCGCAAGACGCCGGCATTGCCGTCACTGCCTGTCCCGGCCCCTCCGCCGTGCTGACTGGCCTTGCCCTCTCGGGGCTTCCTACCGATCGCTTCACTTTTCTTGGCTTCCTTCCCGCCAAGGTAGGCGACCGCAAACGCCTCTATGCCGAATTCGCCGGGGTGCGCTCGACGCTGGTTTTCTTCGAAAGCCCGCACCGCATAGTCGCCACCCTAGCCGAGATCGAAGCGGCATGGCCCGGCCGCAGGCTCGCCGTGGCGCGCGAGTTGACCAAGCTCTATGAGGAAGTTCTGCGCGGCAGCGCCCGCGACCTGCGCGAAAATCTGGCCGCGCGCGCCGCGGTCAAGGGCGAAATCACGGTGATCGCCGGTCCGCCGCCGGAGCCAGTCGCCGCATCGGGTGAGGCGATCGACGCAGCGATTGCCGAAGCGCTCGAAACCATGCCGGCCGGTCGGGCCGCCGCCGAGCTCGCCCGCCGCTTCAATCTCGCCAAGAAGGAGGTCTATGCCCGCATTCTGGCGCGCAAGACGTCAGCCGATGCCTGATGCCCGCCGCGCCCGCGCCGAGCGCCAGGGCCGCTGGGCCGAACTGGCGGCACTGTGGTCGCTCCGGTTTAAGGGTTACCGGCTGCTCGCCCATCGCTACAGGAGCTCCCATGGCGAAATCGATCTCATCATGCGGCGCGGCCGGGTCACGGCCTTCATCGAAGTCAAGGTGCGCCGCAGCGCCGATGAGGCGATCGAATCCGTCACAGCGTTCCAGGCGAAACGCATCGCCGCCGCGGCCCGCAGTTGGATGGCGCGCGATGCCCGCGCCGCGCGGGATTTCTGCCGTTTTGACATCGTCGCGGTCAGTCCCTACCACTGGCCGCGCCATCTTGAGAACGCCTTCTACGGAGACGATTGAGCGATGCCGCTGAAGATTGCCGTCCAGATGGATCCGATCGAAACCGTCAACATCAAGGGCGATTCGACCTTTGCCATGATGCTGGAGGCGCAGGCCCGCGGTCACCGCCTCTTCTATTACCGCACCCAGACGCTAGCCCTTACCAGCGCCACGCTCTGGGCCTCGGGCCAAGACACGACCGTGCGCGATGAACCGGGCAACCATGCAACGCTCGGCGAGATAAGGCGCGCCGATCTCGGCTCTTTCGACGTGGTGCTGATGCGCCAGGACCCGCCCTTCGACATGGCCTACATCACCGCGACCCATCTTCTCGAACACATCCATCCCAAGACCCTGGTGGTCAACGATCCGGTCGAGGTGCGCAATGCGCCGGAGAAGCTCTTCGTCCTGCGCTATGGCAAGTTCATGCCGGAAACGCTGATTACCCGCGACCCGGTCGAGATTGCCGCCTTCCGCCGCGCCCATGGCGACATCATCCTGAAGCCGCTCTACGGCGGCGGCGGGGCAGGGGTGTTCCGTTTGGGCGAGGCCGACCAGAACTTCGCCGCCCTGCTCGAACTCTTCATCCAGACTTTCCGCGAGCCCTTCATCGCCCAGCGCTATCTCCCCGAAATCCGCAAGGGCGACAAGCGCATCATTCTGGTCGATGGCAAAGCCGCTGGCGCCATAAACCGGGTTCCGGCGATCTCCGACAACCGCTCCAACATGCATGTGGGCGGCAAGCCCGAGCCCGCCACCCTCACCAAACGCGAAGAGGAAATCTGCGAGGCGATTGGTCCCGACCTGAAAAAGCGCGGGCTGATCTTCGTCGGCATCGACGTGATCGGCGACTATCTGACCGAAATCAACGTCACCTCGCCCACCGGCATCCGCGAGATCAGGCGCTTCGGCGGCCCCGACATCGCCGCCCTGATCTGGGACGCCATCGAAGCCCGGCGATAATGTTCGCAATTTGTTCTTGCTACCGCTTTCAACTTATTATAGCGTCAATTTCGCGGGCCAAGAGGCGGGATCATGGCGTCGCGGGTGCAGACTGTGGCATTTCAGGGGATCGAGGCGGTTCCCATCGACGTTCAGGCGCAGTTCGTCTCGGGCCAGGTGCAGTTTCACGTGGTGGGCCTCCCCGACAAGGCGGTGGTCGAAAGCCGCGAACGGGTACGGGCCGCCCTCTATGCCATTGGTCTCGCTCTTCCCGGAAAACGCATCGTCGTCAATCTCTCGCCCGCCGATCTGCCCAAGGAAGGCAGCCATTTCGACTTGCCGATCGCCCTTGCCCTGTTGGCCGCCCTTGGCGTGCTGCCCCAAGATTTTCTCACCCGTTACAGCGTCATGGGCGAGCTCGCCCTTGACGGCTCGATCCTTGCCGTGGCCGGCGCCTTGCCGGCGGCGATTGCCGCCAATGCCCGCGATCTGGGCCTGATCTGCCCCAAGGCCTCCGGCGCCGAGGCCGCCTGGGCGGGCGAGGACCTCGATATTCTGGCGCCGCAGAACCTCGTGCAGCTCATCAATCATGTGAAGGGCAGCCAGGTTCTGACCAGACCCAGGCCCGCCCTCGCCGAGGACATGGGGACACTTCCCGACCTCAGGGACATCAAGGGCCAGGAGGCCGCCAAGCGGGCCCTCGAAGTGGCCGCCGCCGGCAGTCATCATCTTTTGATGGTCGGGCCGCCCGGGGCCGGCAAGTCCATGCTGGCCCAGCGCCTGCCGTCGATCCTGCCGCCCATGGATGCCCGCGAAATGCTCGACGTCAGCATGATCGCGTCGCTGGCGGGCGAACTTGCCGGCGGCAAACTGTCGCGCCGCAGGCCGTTCCGGGCGCCGCACCATTCCGCCTCCATGCCGGCGCTGGTCGGCGGCGGCCTCCGCGCCAAGCCCGGCGAAATGGCGCTCGCCCACCACGGCGTCTTGTTTCTCGACGAGTTGCCGGAATTCCAGCCGCGGGTGCTCGAAAGCCTGCGCCAGCCGCTGGAATCGGGCGAGACGGTGGTGGCGCGGGTCAATTATCACGTTACCTATCCCGCCCGCTTCCAGATGGTCGCGGCGATGAACCCATGCAAATGCGGCATGGCCGGCGAACCCGGCCACGTCTGCCGTACGGGCCCGCGCTGTGCCGCCGATTATCAGGGGCGCATTTCAGGGCCCCTCCTCGACCGCATGGATATCCAGATCGAATTGCCGGCGGTGAAGGCCTCCGACCTGACGCTGCCGCCGCCGAAGGAAGCGAGCGCCGATGTGGCGCTGCGCGTTGCCGCCGCCCGCCAAAGGCAGAAGGACCGCTTCGCAACCCTGGGACTTGCGCATCTGCGCACCAATGCCGAAGCCGACGGCACCTTGCTCGAGGAAATCGCCAGGCCTGACGCACCGGGCCTGAGGCTCCTGCGCGAAGCCGCCGATGCCATGAACCTCTCGGCGCGGGGCTATCACCGGGTGCTGCGTGTGGCCCGCACTCTGGCCGATCTCGATGGCCGGGATGAAATCGCCCGCATCCACATCGCCGAGGCGCTCTCCTACCGCCAGCGGCTTGCCTCGTTTCAGGCCGCCGCCTAATCGATACGGGCGGACAGCGAACCCAGCAAGCCATAGTCGAGCCGCACCTCGTCGCCGGGCGCGATCGTCACCGGCTTGAGGCAGGTTCCCGTCGTCACAAGGTCGCCAGCCCTGATGCCGCCTGCGTATTTCGCCACTTCATTTACCAGCCAGGTGAGCGCGATGACGGGATCGCCGAGCACGGCTTCGCCGCTGCCCGATGCCGCCAGCGACCCGTTGACATGGGCATCGACGCGGTGGCGCACGAGATCGAGCGGCCGCCAATCGTCATTAGCCGAGGGAGCGATGACCAGCCAGCCGGCGCAGGCAGTATCGGCGATGAGCTGGGCCGCACCCACAACCGTGAAATCGCGGTAGCGCGAATCGGGAATTTCCAGCGACAGGTAAAGTTCGGCAACCGCCGCCATGACTTCGTTCCGGTCATAGGGCGTGAGTTGCGGCGGCAGGTCCTGCCCGAAGCGGAAGGCAAATTCGGCCTCGGCGACACGCATGATATTGTCACCGAGACGGATCGTGGCTCCGGCGGCCAGCACGCGGTCTTCCAGCAGCCGCCCCGCCAGCGGCCCGTCGACATTGATGTGCTTCTGTCCCGCTATGCTGGTGGCGGCGATTTTCCAGCCGATGACTTTTTGTCCAGATAGCCCAGCGATCGCTTCGCCAATCTTGTAGGCCTCGGCGCGCGCCGCCGGACGGCAGGCATCCGGCAGACCGCCTGTCCGCGTTCCCTCCTGCCAATGCGTCCACAAATGCCGGGCGGCGGTCTCGATCTCTGCGCTGGTCATATTGGGGCACTGCCTTAAATCCGGGACACTTCCGCCGTCAATGGCACAGTCCGTTTACCACCCGTTTACCTTTCGCCGAGGTTTGAATTTATTAAAAATTCGTTCATGCCAATTTCAATCAAAACCAAAACAAACAACAGGGAAACGAAACATGGCGCAAGGCGGCATACCAACCTCTGCCGTTCCGGCCAACGCCGACGCGCTCGAACATGCGCTGCGCGACCTGGCGCGGCCCGAAGTCGGCTATGGCGCAGTGCTCGCCGGCGCCTCCGCCGCCCTGGTTGTCAGCGCCTTCGTCGTCATCCAGTCGCTCCCCCGCGATGCCTCGACACCCTTGCTCGCCTTGACGCTGGCTGGCGTCATCATGGCGGTTGGCATAGCGGGCGGCGCCTTCGTATGGCGCCGCTCCGCCCGGCGCCGCATGCTGGCGCTCGCCACCACAGTTTCGGCCCTGCAGCAGGCGCGCGCCCAGGCTGACGCCTCAAACCGCGCCAAGACCCGTTTCCTCGCCACCATGAGCCACGAAATCCGCACGCCGATGAACGGTGTCATCGGCATGGTGGGCCTGTTGTTGGATACCGAGCTGACGCTCGAACAGAAAGGCTATGCCAATGCCGCCGAATCCTCCGGCCGCGCGCTCCTGTCGATCATCGATGAAATCCTCGACACGTCGAAGATCGAGTCGGGCAGGCTGGAACTCGAAGACAAGCCCTTCGATGTGACCGCTGTTGCTGAGACCGTGACCGAGCTTCTCGCGCCGCGCGCCCATGACAAGGGAATCGAAATTTCGGTCCATGTGTCGGAGCGCGTCCCGGCGCGCATCAAGGGCGATCAGCACCGGCTGCGGCAGATCCTGTTCAATCTCTGCGGCAACGCCATCAAGTTCACCGACAAAGGTAGCGTCTCGCTGGCCGTGGACCTCGACGGCTGCAACCGGCTCCGCTTCGAAGTCAAGGACACGGGCATCGGCATGTCGGAGGAGGAGAGCAAGCGCATCTTTGAGGAATATGTCCAGGCCAATGCTGGCACGTCGCGCCGCTTCGGAGGCACCGGCCTCGGCCTGTCCATCGCCAAGAGACTGGTCGACCGGATGGGCGGCACGATCTCGGTGACGAGCGTTCCGGGCCGGGGCTCTTGCTTCTCCTTTGTTTTGCCGCTGGTCGCGGCGGACGCTGCCGCCGCCCCAGAAACTGTTCTGGCCGGCCGCACTTATAAACTCGCCCTCGCCGATGGGCCGATCGCCGATCACCTCGCGGCAACGCTTGCGGAATTCGGCGCCAAGGTGCGGCGCCTGACGGGCGCGGCCGAACTGCGCCGGGCCCTTTCGAAAGCCGACGCGGAGCCGGCCTTCGCCGTCATCTGCGATTCATCTCATGCCGGCCTGCTGCGGAGCTGGGCGCGCAAGTCCGGCGGCGGCCGCCAGGATCGCAAACAGGTTTGGGTCATCATGCGGGCCGAGGAGCGGCGCCCGGCGCGCGATCTCCTGGGTCCGCCCTTCGCCGGCTACCTGCTCAAGCCGTTCCGCCGCAAGACTCTGCTCCGGCAATTGACCGCCAGGGACGGCGGGCAAATCGATGCTGCGGTCTCCCGTCTGCGCAAGGTGGCCAAGCAGGGCGGGCGCCCCCGTCCGCTCGATATCCTTCTGGCTGAGGATAATCCGGTCAATGCGCTGCTTGCCCATACCATGCTGGAAAAGGCGGGCCACCGCGTCACCCATGCCGTAACCGGCAGGCAGGTGCTGGCCTTGCTCGAGAAGGGTGCTGCCCCCGATCTGGTGATAATGGACATAGAAATGCCGGACCTTGACGGACTGGAGACCACCCGCCGCATCCGCGAGACTGAGCGCGCGCGAAAGGTCGCGAAACCTTTGCCGATTCTGGCCTTGACGGCCAATGCCCGGCGCGAGGATCATGACGAGTGCCTTGCCGCCGGTATGGACGGGCACCTGTCCAAACCCTTCGACCGCCACGATCTCGACGAGGCCGTCGCCCGCCTCGCCACCCGCCGGGCGGCCTGAAATCCGCATTGAACTTTCATCCTGCCGCTCCCTATGGCAGAACCATGCAGAGGGAGCTTATGCCGCTATTGGAACCGCGAACAATACTCGCAACAAAGGGCGATCTCTCGGTCCGCCTTGCCGGCGATGCCGATGAAATTGCCGAAGCCCAGAAGCTGCGCTACCGCGTTTTCTATGAGGAGCTGGATGCCAGGCCCGATGCCGCCGCCGCCGCAGCCCGCATCGATGCCGACCGTTTCGACGGTTTCTGCGATCATCTGATCGTCACGCGCGGTTCCGATCTGGTCGGCACCTATCGCCTGTTGCGTCAAGACGTGGCGGAGGTGAATGGTGGTTTCTACACGGAGGGCGAATTCAATATTGCCCCTGTCATCGCGTCGCATCCCAACCTCCGCTTCCTTGAACTCGGACGCTCCTGCGTGCTCAAGCCCTTCCGCACCCGGCCAGTGATCGAACTTCTCTGGCAGGGCATTTGGAACTATGTGCGCCACCACCGTCTCGACGTCATGCTGGGCTGCGCCAGCCTCGAGGGCACGGATCCGGACCGCCATGCGGCGACCCTCACGTTCCTTACCCGGAATCGCGCCGCACCTCCCGAATGGCGCGTCCGCGCCCTCCCCCACCGGTATGTCGAGATGAACCGCCTGCCCGCCGCTCGTATCGATCCAGGCGCGGCGTTGAAGAAACTGCCGCCGCTGATCAAGGGCTATGTGCGGCTGGGCTGCTACATCGGCGAAGGCGCCGTCATCGACCAACAGTTCAACACCATCGATGTGCTGATCGTGCTTCCCGTGTCAGCGATCGACGCACGCTATTTCGCCCATTTCGGCCCGCCTAACGGTTGATGTCGTAGGCCGCGATCGCCGCCAGATTGACGATGTCGGAGGTGGTGGCCGACATCGACGCAATCTGCACCGGCTTGTCGAGGCCGGTGAGCAGCGGTCCCACCACGGTGACGCCGCCCAGTTGCTGCAGCATCTTGGTGGAGATCGAGGCCGAGTGGGCGGCCGGCATCACCAGCACATTGGCGGTTCCGGTCAGGCGGCAGAAGGGATAGAGCGCCATGGCTTCGCGCGACAGCGCCACGTCAGCTCCCATCTCGCCGTCATATTCGAAGTCGACATGGCGCTTGTCGAGCTCGGCCACGGCATTCCTCACATATTCGGCGCGTTCGCCGCGCGGATAGCCGAAGGTGGAATAGGAGAGAAGTGCCACCCGCGGCTCGTAGCCGAAGCGGCGCGCAACGCCCGCCGCCTCCTGGGCGATATCGGCGAGCTCTTGCGCCGACGGCAGTTCGTGCACCGACGTATCGGCGATGAACACCGTGCGGCCTCGCACCAACGCCATGGAAACGCCGATCGGACGGTGTCCCGGCCGGTTGTCGACCGCCTGGCGCACGTTGTCGAGCGCCACGGAGAAATTGCGCGTGAGCCCGGTCACCAGGGCATCGGCATCGCCCAACGCCACCATGCAGGCGGCGAAGACGTTGCGGTCCTGATTGGCCAGGCGCTGGCAGTCGCGGAACAGAAAGCCGTTGCGCTGCAGGCGCTCGTAGAGATAATTCGCGTAATCGACATTGCGCTCGGAAATGCGGGCATTGAGGATTTCGACGTTCTCGTTGAGTTCGAGGCCGCTGGCGGCAAGCGTCTTCTCGATCTCGATTTCGCGGCCGATCAGAATGGCGGTGCCGAGCCCGGTATTGGCGAAGCTGTTGGCGGCGCGGATCATCCGGTCTTCCTCGCCTTCGGCGAAGACCACGCGCTTCGGATTGACGCGGACCTGCTCGAAGACATTCTGCAGCGTGCCGGCGATCGGATCGAGCCGCGCCGAAAGCTGGGCGGCATAATCGTCGAGATCGGCGATGTGCTTGCGTGCCACGCCCGAGTCCATGGCGGCCTTGGCGACCGCCACCGGAATGGTCGAGATCAGCCGCGGATCGAAGGGAACCGGGATCAAATACTCGGGGCCGAAGGTGAGCCGGGAGCCGTGATAGGCGGCCGCCACCTCGTCGGGCACGTCTTCGCGCGCCAGCCGCGCCAGCGCCTGGGCCGCGGCGATTTTCATCTCCTCATTGATCGTCCGTGCCCGGACGTCGAGGGCGCCGCGGAAAATATAGGGAAACCCGAGGATGTTATTGATCTGGTTTGGATAGTCGGAGCGGCCCGTCGCCATGATCGCATCGGAGCGGACTTTCGCCACCTCCTCGGGCAGGATTTCCGGATCGGGATTGGCCATGGCGAAGATGATCGGGTTCTTGGCCATGCTCTTCACCATTGCGGGCGTCAGCGCGCCCGCCACTGAAAGCCCGAGGAACACATCTGCCCCTTCCATGGCATCGGCGAGCGAGCGGGCCTTGGTCTCGACGGCATGGGCCGATTTCCACTGGTTCATGCCCTCGCTGCGGCCCTTGTAGACCACGCCTTTAGTGTCGCAGAGAATGACGTTTTCTCCTGGAACCCCCAGCGACTTGACCAGTTCCACGCAGGCGATGGCCGCGGCACCGGCGCCGTTGCAGACGAGCTTGAAGTTCTTGATGTCGCGCTTGGTGATCTCGAGTGCGTTGATGAGCCCGGCCGTGGCGATGATCGCGGTGCCGTGCTGGTCGTCATGGAACACCGGAATGTCCATGAGCTCGCGCAGCCGCTGCTCGATGATGAAGCAGTCTGGCGCCCTGATGTCCTCGAGATTTATGCCGCCGAAGGAAGGTCCGAGATAGCGCACCGCGCCGATGAATTCGTCGACGTCCTTGGTATCGATTTCAAGATCGATCGAATCGACGTCGGCGAAGCGCTTGAACAATACCGCCTTGCCTTCCATCACCGGCTTCGCGGCGAGCGCGCCCAGATCGCCGAGTCCCAGGATCGCCGTGCCATTGGTGATGACCGCGACGAAATTGCCCTTGGCCGTATAATCATAGACGGTGTCGGGATCTTCGGCGATCTTGCGCACCGGAACCGCCACGCCGGGGCTGTAGGCAAGCGACAGGTCGCGCTGGGTCGCCATCGGCTTGGTCGGGTTGATTTCGATCTTTCCCGGCTTGCCGCGCTGATGGAATTGCAGGGCCTCCTCGTCGGTGAAGGTTGGCCTCTTGCCTGGCTTTCGGTCGGCGCTCATGAAAAACCTTTGGAAATCGGGTGAATGCACCCCGGGAGGGCCAAGTTAGAGAGTGGACGGCCAATCCTCAAGCCCGATCCGCGCCATGCCATATTGTGAGATTTTCCGGAATTCCTGCTAAGGAAAGCCATGAACGAGATGGCAGCCATAGACAATGAGGCGGCGGGCGAGCGGGCCACGCCGATGATGGCGCAATATCTCGAGATCAAGGCCGCCCATCGCGATTGCCTGCTCTTCTACCGCATGGGCGATTTCTACGAACTTTTTTTCGATGATGCCGAGAAAGCCTCCCGCACACTGGGCATCGCCCTCACCAAGCGCGGCAGGCATCGGGGCGAGGACATTCCCATGTGCGGCGTCCCCGTCCATGCCGCCGACGGCTATCTGCAGCGGCTGATCCGCCAGGGCCACCGGGTCGCCGTTTGCGAACAGTCCGAGGATCCGGCCGAAGCCAGGAAGCGCGGCTCCAAGTCGGTGGTCAAGCGCGATGTGGTGCGGTTGGTGACACCGGGAACGCTCACCGAGGATTCGCTGCTTGAGTCGCGCGCCCACAATTATCTTGCCGCACTGGCGCGGGTGAAAAGTGCCGGCGAACTGGCGCTCGCTTTCGCCGATATTTCTTCGGGCGATCTTGCGGTTCTGCAGACCGCACCCAGCCGCCTGTCCGCCGACCTCGCCCGCCTCGAACCGCGCGAGATCATTATTGCCGATTCGCTTCTGGCCGAACCGGGGCTTACGCAAATTCTCGGCAACTGCGGCATTGCGCTGACGCCCCTTCCCGCCAGCCGCTTCGACAGCGCCTCCGGCGAGCGCCGTCTTAAGGAGCACTTCGGCGTTGCCGCACTCGATGCCTTTGGCAGCTTCTCCCGTGCCGAAATCGCCAGCCTCGGTGGCCTCCTCGACTATATCCTGTTGACCCAGGTGGGCCGCATTCCGCATTTGCGCCATCCCCGCCGCGAGGCGCCGGGCGCGTCCTTGATCATCGATGCGGCAACCCGCGCCAATCTCGAATTGGCCCGCACGCTGCAAGGCGAGCGCCGCGGCAGCCTCCAGTCGGTGATCGACATGACGGTGACGGCAGGCGGCGCGCGGGCTTTGTCCGACCGACTCGCCAATCCGCTGGCCGATGCGGCGGCGATCAAGGCGCGCCTCGATGAGGTGAGTTTTTTCGTAAGTGCCCGCGATCTCCGCAGCGAAATGCGCCAAGCGCTCGCCGCCATGCCGGACCTCGAGCGCGCGCTGAGCCGCGTGAGCGTTGGCCGCGGCGGCCCCCGCGATCTCGCCGCCATCCGCGATGGCCTTGGCAGTGCTGAAGCTCTCGGCTCACGCCTCGCAGCCGGCGCCGCTCTGGACGTGCATCCCGCCAATATCGCCGCCGCAGGCGCCGTCCTCAGCGATATTCCACGTGCCCTCATTACCGATCTCACCAATGCGCTGGCCAGCGAATTGCCCTTGCTGGCCCGGGACGGCGGCTTCGTGCGCGAAGGCCATATCGCCGAACTGGACGAGAGCCGCAAACTCCGCGACGACACTCGCCAGGTGATCGCCGGGCTCCAGGGCAAATATGCCGAGGCCACCGGCATTCGCACCCTCAAGATCAGGCATAACAACATTCTCGGCTATTTCATCGAGGTGACCGCGCAGAACGCCGCCACACTGCAGAGTCCAGAACTGACGGGAACCTTTATCCACCGCCAGACAGTGGCCAGCGCCATGCGCTTCGTCACCACGGAGCTGGCCGATCTCGAACACCGCATCGCCGCCGCCGCCGATCGTGCCCTGGCGATCGAGCTCGAAGTCTTCGATCGGCTGGTCAAGTCGGTGATCGCCGAGAGCCATGCGATCTCGCGCATCGCGGAGGCCGCGGCTGGTCTCGATGTGGCGTCCTCGCTGGCCGAGCTTGCCGAGCGGCGGCGCTACGTGCGTCCCCGCATCGACGCCTCCACCGCCTTCGAAATCCGCAGCGGCCGCCATGCGGTGGTCGAGGCCATGTTGCAGGAGCGCGCCGAAGCCTCGTTCATCGCCAATGACTGCAATCTCTCGACCGGCGGCAAGCGGCTCTGGCTCGTCACCGGCCCCAATATGGCGGGGAAATCCACCTTCCTGCGCCAGAATGCCCTGATCGTCATCCTCGCCCAGATGGGGTCCTTCGTGCCGGCTGATGCGGCCCATATCGGCATCGTCGACCGGCTGTACAGCCGGGTGGGGGCGGCCGACGATCTCGCGCGCGGCCGCTCCACCTTCATGGTCGAGATGGTCGAGACGGCGGCCATCCTCAATCAGGCGACGGAACGCTCCTTCGTCATCCTCGACGAGATCGGCCGCGGCACCGCCACTTTCGACGGCCTTTCCATCGCCTGGGCCACCGTCGAACATCTGCACGAGACGAATCGCTGCCGCGCCCTCTTCGCCACCCATTACCATGAGCTGACCGCCCTTGCCGCCCGCCTCGAACATCTCGCCAATGCCACCGTCAAGGTGCGCGAATGGCAAGGCGATGTCGTGTTCCTCCACGAAGTCATGCCCGGCGTTGCCGACCGGTCTTATGGCATTCAGGTGGCGAAGCTCGCAGGGCTGCCGGCAGCGGTCACGGCGCGCGCCGCCGAGGTGCTGGCGCTCTTGGAGAAGAGCGATCAGTCCGCCGCCCGCCTGTCGCTTGCCGACGATCTGCCGCTCTTTTCGGCGGCGCGGCCGCAAGCTGCGCGGCCGCGGGGACCGAGCGAGATAGAGACGATGCTTGCCGCCATGGCCCCCGACGAGCTTTCGCCACGCGAGGCGCTGGCCATCCTTTATGAGCTCCGAGCCGCCTTGCCGAAAACGCCATGACCGCCATCGCCGATCCTGAAAAACTGATCGATGTGGCCGTGCTGCGCCGGCAACTCGAAGCGCTTGCCGGTGAGCAAGGCAATGCGCCCGCCAAGCTGCGCCCGGCAATTGTCGAAATCTTGAAGGACGTCCTGAGCACCTCCCGCGGCGAAGCCGAGCGCCGCCTCCTGGCCGATGGCCGGGGCACAGGCTGCGCCGAGAACTTGAGTTTCGTCGAGGACGAAATCGTCCACACTCTCTTCGACCTCGCCTCTACGCGGTTGTTTCCGGCTCCGCAGGCCGAACGGGTCGCCGTCGTCGCGGTGGGCGGCTATGGCCGCGGCACGCTGGCGCCTGGTTCCGATATCGATCTTCTCTTCGTCCTGCCGTCGAAGCAGACGCAATGGGTGCGGAACGCCGTCGAGTTCATTCTCTACACTCTCTGGGACACGCGCCAGAAAGTGGGCCATGCCACCCGCAGCATCGATGAATGCATTCGCCAGGCGAAGACCGACAACACCATTCTCACCGCCATTCTCGAAGCCCGCTTCATCTGCGGCGACCGCGCTTTGTTCGACGGCCTCGTCCGGCAATTCCGCAAGGACATCGTCGCCACCGGTGCCAGGGAATTCGTCGTCAGCAAGCTTGCCGAACGCGATCTCCGCCACCACAAGGCGGGTGTCAGCCGCTATCTTGTCGAGCCCGACGTCAAGGACGGCAAGGGGGGCCTGCGCGACTTGCAAACGCTGTTCTGGATCGCCAAGTTTCTCTATGCGACGAATTCCCCCGATGAGCTGGCGGAGAAGGGCGCTTTCACCCGCAGCGATCTCGCCACCTTCAAGAGATGCGAGAATTTCCTCTGGGCGGTGCGCTGCCATCTGCATTTCGTGGCCGGGCGCGGCGAAGACCGGTTGAGCTTCGACCGCCAGCCGGAACTCGCCGATCGCCTCGGCTACAAGGCCCATGGCGGATTGAAGCACGTCGAGCGCTTCATGAAGCACTATTTCCTCATCGCCAAGGACGTGGGCGATTTGACCCGCATCTTCTGCGCCAGCCTCGAAGCCCGGCAAGTGAAAGACGTGCCCGGCCTGAGCCGCATGTTCGCCCGATTTCGGCCGCGGGCCTCAGGCGCCATCGAGGGCGCTACCGATTTACGCCTGGAAGGCGGTCGCATCGTTCTGTCCTCGCCCGGCGTCTTCGAGAAAGATCCGGTCAATCTCATCCGCCTCTTCGCCGTCGCCGCCCGCGACGGCACCGAGATTCATCCCGATACGCTCAAGGCCGTTCGCCGTTCGCTGCGCCTCATCAACCGGCAAGTTTGCATCGATGCCGAAGCCAACGCGCTGTTCACCGGCATGCTGACTTCGGGCGCGCTGTCGGAAACGGCACTCCGCATGATGAACGAGGCGGGAGTCCTCGGCCGCTTCATTCCCGATTTCGGCCGCGTCGTCGCCATGATGCAGTTCAACATGTACCATCACTATACGGTCGACGAGCATCTGATCCGCGCCGTCGGCGTTCTCTCGGCCATCGAGCTGGGCGAACTCACCGAAGACCATCCACTCTCCGCCGCGATCTTGCCCACGCTCACCAGCCGCCGCGCCCTTTTTGTGGCGGCCTTCCTGCATGACATCGCCAAGGGCAGGCCCGAGGATCACTCGCTGGCCGGCGAGCGCATTGCGCTCGATTTGTGCCCGCGGCTCGGCCTTTCGCCAGGCGAGACCGAGACCGTCGCCTGGCTTGTGCGCCATCATCTGCTGATGAGCGAGACCGCCCAGATGCGCGACTTGAACGACTTCAAGACCATTCTCGATTTCGCGGACGTCGTGCAGAGCCCGGAGCGCTTGAAGCTGCTGCTCATTCTCACCGTCGTCGATATCCGCGCCGTCGGCCCCGGCGTGTGGAACGGCTGGAAGGGCCAGCTCTTGCGCACGCTCTATGCCGAGGCGGAGCCGGTGCTGTCGGGCGGCCATACTGGAACTACCCGTAGGGAGCGCGTGGCCGACGCCCAAAACTTGTTCTTCAGCCGCCTGCCGGCATGGAGCGAAGCGGAGAAAGCCGCCTATGTCGCCCGCCACTATGACGCCTATTGGCTGGGCACCGGCGTCGAGAAGCAATTGCAGCACCAGGCCCTCATGGCCCAGGCGGCGCGCGGCGAAGTGGTGACCGATGTCGAAACCGATACCTTCACGGCGATCACCGAGCTCACCGTCTATGCGCCCGATCACCCGCGCCTGCTCGCCCTCATCACCGGCGCCTGCGCCGCGGCGGGCGCCAA
>JANMQB010000142.1:0-4653 GCA_031370155.1 Hyphomicrobiales bacterium
GGTGATGCTGGAAGTCCGCATCCGCGCCTGCCATGTGCATGGCCGCTTCATCGCCAAAGAAAATCGGCCGCCCGCTATGACGCTCGCCCAGGCGCTCGAAAATCCTCGCCGCGCCGCCGAACGCATTGTGCTGCCACCCGCCTCGTTCCTGCACGAAAGGGAAAAAATCGAGCGCCGCTGGCCGGCCGCGGTTGATTTCATCAAGTCTCGCAAACTCAACGAGGTCTTCGGGCCCGCCAAGGCCGCGGCCGGCATCGTTCTCCAGGGCGGCATGTACAATGGCGTCATTCGCGCCCTGCAGCGCCTCGGCCTCGCCGGCCTCCATGGCGAAACCCAGGTGCCGCTTTATGTGCTGAACGTCACTTATCCTTTGATCCCCGACGAATTTCTTGCCTTCTGTAAGGGCAAGGACGCGGTGCTGGTTATCGAAGAAGGCCAGCCGGAATTCATCGAGCAGGCCTTTGCGGCCATGCTCTACAGGGCGGGCGGCGCGGCGAAGCTCCTCGGCAAGGGGCTTTTACCCATGGCTGGAGAATATGCCGGCCAAGTCATGCTGGACGGCATCTCCTCCTTCCTCCGTGAACATGCGCCCGCGTTGCTGCCACCCGAGCACCGCGCGCCAAATTCGGACAGGGAACTCCCCGCCGAAATTGCGGCGCTGACTAAGACTGTGCCTCCGCGGCCGCCGGGCTTCTGCATCGGCTGTCCCGAAAGACCGATCTTTTCAGCCATGAAACTCGTCGAGAAGGAACTGGGAGCCCATCATGTGGCCGCCGACATCGGCTGCCACCTCTTTTCGATCAACGCACCTTTCAATATCGGCGCCACGACCATGGGCTATGGGCTCGGCCCGGCCTCGGCCTCCGCCTTCAATGTTGAGGCGAAGAAACGCCCGATCGCGATCATGGGCGACGGTGGTTTCTGGCACAACGGCCTCACCTCCGGCGTCGGCAATGCCGTGTTCAACAAGAGCGATGGCGTCATCCTTGTCGTCGATAATTACTATTCGGCCGCAACCGGCGGGCAGGATATTCTCTCTTCCCGCGCTGCAAATTCTTCGCGTTCGACCAGCCATCCGATTGCCAAAGCGGTCCGGGGCATCGGCGCCAAATGGGTGCGCCAGATCGACCGCACCTATGATGTCGCCCGCATGCGCGACACCTTGAAGGATGCGCTCACCACCAAGGAACGCGGACCCAAGGTGATTGTCGCCTCATCCGAGTGTATGTTGAACAGAGAGCGGCGCGAGAAACCCTTGGCAGCGAAGGCGATTGCGGATGGAAAGCGCTTGGTCAAGAGCCGCTTCGGCGTCGATGAGGATATCTGCACCGGCGATCACGCCTGCATCCGGCTGTCCGGCTGCCCATCGCTCGGCGTAAAGACGCTTGACGACCCGCTGCGCGACGATCCCGTGGCATCCATTGACCAATCCTGTGTCGGCTGCGGCAACTGCGGCGAAGTGGCCGATGCGGCGATCCTTTGTCCGTCCTTCTACCGTGCCGACATGGTGCACAATGCCAATGGCTGGGACCGGTTCCTCGACCGCGCGCGCCGCAGGGCCATCGGCTGGCTGCAATCCCGCCGCGCCGGACGGCGGCTGATGCTGGCGCGATGAACGATTCCGTCATCAAGCTCGCCGTGATGGCGGTGGGCGGTCAGGGCGGCGGTGTCGTTACCGGCTGGATCGTGGGGCTCGCCGAGCGCAATGGCTGGTACGCCCAGGCGACATCGGTTCCCGGCGTCGCCCAGCGCACCGGCGCCACCATCTACTATGTCGAGATGACGCCGGAGAGCGCCAAAACACCGGTCCTCTCGCTGATGCCGTCGCCGGGCGATGTCGATATTCTCTTGGCCGCCGAATTGATGGAAGCCGGGCGCGCCATGCAGCGGGGATTCGTTTCGCCCGCCCGCACCGCGCTGATCGCCTCGTCGCACCGTATTCTGGCGGTCTCGGAAAAGGCGCCGCCCGGCGCTGCCACGGCCGATGCCGCCACCGTTTTTGACGCCGCACGCAAGAATGCCAAGCGCTTCGTCTGCGCCGATCTCGAGGCCATCGCCCGCAAGCATGGCAGCGTCATTTCCGCCAGCCTCTTCGGTGCTCTCGCCGGCGCCAAGCTATTGCCCTTCGATGACGCGAGCTTCGAAGCCACGATCCTGTCCGGCGGCAAGGGCGTGGAGAAAAGCCTCGCCGCGTTCCGCGAGGGCCGCGATGCCGTCACCGCCGCGCCGCAGGAAAAGCCGGCGACGCCGGCGCCTGCCGCTCTGCAGGGGCCCGCGCATATGCTGCGCGGCTATGGCGATCTCATCGCCGTTATCGAGCGCCGCTTCCCCGCCGAGGCGCATGCGATGCTCAAGGCGGGATTGGCCAAGACCGCCGATTTTCAGAACCTCGACTACGGCCGCGAATATCTCGACCGCGTTGCCGCCCTGCTGCCGCGCGACGGCGCCGCCCAAGGCCATATCTTGACCATTGAAGCCGCGAAGCATCTGGCCAATGCCATGTGCTACGACGACATCATCCGCGTCGCCGATCTCAAGACCCGCGCTGCCCGCTTTGCCCGCATCGATCGCCAGTTCGAGGGCGAAATCCTGCGGATCACCGAATACATGCACCCGCGCGCCGAAGAGATTTGCAGCCTGATGCCGGCGCGGACGGGAGCCGCCATCATGGCACGCCCGAAGCTCTTCCGGCTGCTCGACCGTGCCGTCAATCGCGGCCGCCATGTTGAAACCACATCGCTCTTCTGGTTCACGGGGCTTTATCTTCTGGCGGGCCTGAGGCGCGTCCGGCGAAGACTGCTTCGCCACCGGGCGGAGATGGCAAGCATTGCCGCATGGCTGGCGAAAGTCGAGACATTGGCACCGCACCGATACGATCTCGCCGTCGAAGTGCTGCGCTGCCGCCGCCTGATCAAGGGCTACAGCGATACCCATGCCCGGGGCGTCTCGAAATTCGACCGGGTTCTGTCGGCGCTGCCCGTGCTCGAGCCCCGCAACGATGGCGCCGCCTGGCTGCGCCGCCTGCGCGAAGCCGCAATGCAGGACGAGGACGGTACCGGACTGGATGGCGTGCTTGCGACGGTCCGGGAATTATGAATTATTGCGCCGGTGAATCGGACCTTGTCATTCAGCCACCGCTATCTCCCCGGCACGGTGCCTGGCACGCCTCTGCTGCTGCTGCACGGCACCGGCGGCGACGAAAACGATCTTCTCCCTCTGGGCGGCGCGCTGGCGCCGGGCCGGGCGCTGCTCTCGCCGCGCGGCCAGGTACTGGAGAACGGCATGCCGCGCTTCTTCCGCCGGCTTTCCGAGGGCATTTTCGACGAGGCCGATGTGATGAAGCGCGCCCACGATCTCGCCGATTTCGTCAAAGCCGCGCGGGCTGAATATGATCTGGAGTCCCCCGTCGCCATGGGCTTTTCCAATGGCGCCAATATCGCCGCCGCGGTTCTGCTGCTTCGCCCCGAGGTGCTGGCCGGTGCCGTCCTTATCCGCGCCATGGTGCCGCTCGCCGATCCGCCGAAATCCGATCTCGGCGGCAAGCCTGTGCTCATCCTTTCGGGTTCCGCCGATCCGATCGTGCCCATTGAAAATGCCCGCCGCCTCGCCGATATGCTGCGCAACGCCAACGCCACCGTCCGGCACGAGACCCTGCCCGCCAGTCACGCAATGACCCAGGGCGATTTCGCAATCGCGGAGAAATGGCTGCAACAGGAATTCTAGATGATGCAACTGAACGGTATCCATCACCTCACCGCCGTCACCGCCGACGCGCCCGGCAACCACGCTTTTTACACTGGAACGCTCGGCCTGCGGCTGGTGAAGAAGACCGTCAATCAGGACGACGTCGGCGCCTATCACCTGTTCTATGCCGACGGGATCGGCTCGCCCGGCACCGACATCACTTTCTTCGACTGGCCGGTGGGGCGCGAGCGGCGCGGCACTCATTCCATCTGCCGCACCGGTTTCCGGGTGGCGGGTGATGCGGCGATCGGCTGGTGGTCGGACAGGTTCGCCGAGTTCGATGTCAAACACGGCAAGGCACGCGAGCGCGACGGCCGCCTCACTCTCGATTTTGAAGACCCGGAAGGCCAGCGCCTGAGCCTGGTCGGCGATGCCGGCACAGGCACCGCCCATCCCTGGAGCGAAAGCCCGGTTCCGGCGGAGCACCAGATCCGCGGCCTCGGCCCCATCACCATCAGCGTGCCCGAACTCATGCCCACCGATGCGGTCCTCACCCATGTCATGGGCATGAAGCCCGTCCGCCGCTACGCCGACACCCATGTCTACAAGATGAATGGCGGCGGACCGGTTGCCGAACTGCATGTCGCCGTCGAGCCCAACCTTCCGCCGGCGGGACAGGGTGCCGGCGGCGTGCATCATGTGGCCTTCAACATCCCGAGCGCCGATTATGCCGCCTGGACCCAGCGCCTGAAGGAGATGCGCATTCCCTCGAGCGGCCCCGTCGACCGGTTCTGGTTCAAGAGCCTGTATTTCCGCGAGCCCAACGGCATACTCTTCGAAATCGCCACCGACGGGCCGGGCTTCGCCACCGACGAGCCCCTGGATGGGTTGGGCAAGACCCTGTCGCTGCCGCCTTTCCTCGAACCCAAGCGGGCTCAGATCGAGGCCAATCTCAAGCCGTTGTCGACC
>JANMQB010000153.1:0-3191 GCA_031370155.1 Hyphomicrobiales bacterium
GCCCGGTCAAGGTCGACATGAAGCGCGTCAAGGCGCGCAAGGATGCCATTGTCGCCAAATCCCGCGACGGCGTCGCCCGCTGGATGGAGGGACTTCCGAACGGCAAGGTCTATCGCGGCCATGCCCGCTTTACCGGCCCCAAGTCGGTGAGCGTCAACGGCGAAATCCTGACTGCGGACCTGATCGTCATCAACACCGGCGGCCGCGCCCTGGTGCCCGCCATGCCGGGAATCGACAAGATCCCTTACCTCACCAACAGCACGATCATGGACTTGGACGTCCTGCCCGAACATCTACTGGTGGTGGGTGGCAGCTATATCGGCCTGGAATTCGCCCAGGCCTATCGCCGCTTCGGTTCGCGCGTCACGGTGATCGAGATGGCCGACCGGCTGATCGCCCGCGAGGATGCGGATGTCTCGGACACGGTGCGCGAGATTCTCGTGGCCGAAGGAATCGAGGTGCGCCTCGCCGCCAAATGCCTCTCCGTCGAGCCCGACGGCAAAGGCGTTTCCATGAGTCTCGACTGCGGCGCCGGCGCACCCAAAGTTCGCGGCAGCCACGTTCTCCTGGCGGTCGGCCGCCGGCCCAACACCGACGACCTCGGCCTCGACAAGGCCGGCATCGCGACCGATGCCAAGGGCTACGTCACCGTAGACGACCAGTGCCGGACCAATGTCGAAGGCGTCTGGGCCATCGGCGATGTCAACGGCCGCGGCGCCTTTACCCATACCTCCTACAACGATTATGAGATCGTCGCTGCCAATCTTTTCGACAACGACCCGCGGCGCATCTCCGATCGCATTCCCTGCTACGCCCTGTTCATCGACCCGCCCCTGGGCCGCATCGGCATGACCGAGCGCGAGGTCAAGGCGAAGGGCATCAAGGCGCTGGCCGCCAAGCGGCTGATGACCTCGGTGGGACGGGCCCGCGAGCGCGGCGAGACTCTGGGCTTCATGAAAGTGGTGGTCGATGCCGAAACCCGGAAAATCCTCGGCGCCGCCATTCTCGGCCTCAACGGCGACGAAGTCGTGCATGCTTTTCTCGACGTGATGTCGGCGGGCCTGCCCTACACGGTCATCTCACGCACCGTGCACATTCATCCGACGGTTGCCGAATATCTGCCGACGCTCCTGGAGGACTTGAAGCCGCTCGCATAAGGCGGTCACAAGCTCAACGGATGTGCTACATGAGTTGCACATCTCCATGAAGCACGCATGCCCGCCGACCTAAGTCCCGTCGAACTGTCGATTACCCTTGCCGTAATGGCGGCAGGCCTCGCGCTTGCAGGCCTCATGGCCTGGCTCGAGCACCGTCCGCGCCAGAGCCTCGAGCCGCGGCTTATTCCCACAACGCCTTTCTTGTTTGCCGGCACTTTGCTAGCCATTCTGGCATTCGTGCATCTGCTCAATCTCTGGGGCGTTCACACCGGACGATAGGATCATGCTGCCGCCGACCCGCACCCTCTATTTCGACGATCTGAGCCTCGGCATGACCGAGACCTACCGCAAGGAGGTGAAGTCGTCCGATGTCATCGGCTTTGCCGAGATTACCGGCGACCGCAATCCCATTCATCTCTCCGAGCATTTCGCCGCCAAGACCCCCTTCGGCTCGCGCATCGCCCACGGCCTTTATACGGCCGGCCTGATTTCGGCGGTGATCGGCACCAGGCTGCCGGGGCCCGGCGCCATCTATCTGTCGCAAACCCTCAATTTCAAGGCTCCGGTGCGGATCGGCGATATCGTCGAGGCCAGCGTCGAAGTGGCCGAACTCAACCCGCAAGGGCGCCGCGCCAGGCTTATCTGCCGCTGCATGGTGGGATCGACACTGGTGCTCGAGGGCGAAGCCCTGGTGAAGGTGCCGCAGCGCCCCGAGGCCTGATTGCTTTTCCTAAATGGTGGGCGGTACAAGGATCGAACTTGTGACCCCTACGATGTCAACGTAGTGCTCTACCGCTGAGCTAACCGCCCACGCCTTTGAAGCCGCGCCCGTATAACGGGAAGGATGCGCCCGCGCAAGTCTCTCAGGCCGCCATCGTCAGGGAACCTTTCACGGTGTCTTGCGTTGGCTAAGACGACCTACTGACAACGTATCGAAGGACTAGGCGATGAGCATGATCAATGCCAAAGGCACACAGCCTGAAGCGCTTGCAAAATTTGCGAAGGCGGCACGCAATATTAGCGGCAAACCCGACAAGGGCGGCCTTGCGGCTGAAAAGGAAACGTCAGCCATGCCAACCGACCCCAGGCTTAAGCAGGACGCTGCCACGAAAGTTTTGCAAGAGGGCGTAACCCATCGCGACCAAGGGGCGAAAGAAGCCATAGACCGGCTTCCTGACCGAACCGCAAAAAACAAGCCCCGGGGTTAGTCGAAAAAAGCGCGGTTTTCATCCAGGCACATTGTGAAGCCCGTCACGATGCCGAAGAAACTGCCGTTCCGGCGCAGCTCTTGCCGCATTAACTTTCCGCGACTATGGAACAAACCCCCGTGGCCAACCTTATTAGCTCGTAGAGGCAGGACCTGAGCCCGTGGGCTCAGCTTGTTCCTGCCAGGCCCCCGCGCCCGGGATTTGGACGCTAAGGAGAGACCCCCATGAAAACCACCATGAAGCGCAATGCGCTCATGTTCGCCGCGTTTATGCTTTCGGCCGTTGGCGCCCAGGCCGCCGACATGCTGACAGCCAAGGACGGGATGACGCTCTACATCTTCGACAAGGACAAGGACGGGATGTCGAGCTGCTATGACAAGTGCGCCGTGATGTGGCCGGCCTATCTCGGCAAGGAGGGCGATGAGATGATGAAAGACTGGACGCTGGTGAAGCGCACCGATGGCACCATGCAGTGGGTCTATGAGGGCAAGCCCGTCTACCTCTTCAAGGACGACAAGAAGAAGGGCGACGCGGCAGGCGACGGCCTGGGCGGCGTCTGGCACATCGTCATGGAGTAGGCCCGCTCCGAAGCCAGGATATTTACGGCCGGGAAGACCGATGTCCCGGCCGGGTGGCGCGTATGTCAGCCACTTCAGCGTCTGGAGCGGGCGCAGCAGCAACATTGGCTCGAAGCTCCCGGACCCATTTGCGCAACACGTTCTCATGCACATCAAGGTCACGCGCCGCCTGGGTCCCGTTCCCTGACCAGATTTATCGCCTCGGGATTGAAATCACGACTGAACTTTCTTCCCTGGTCCGTGGAGCC
>JANMQB010000207.1:0-3780 GCA_031370155.1 Hyphomicrobiales bacterium
CGGTGAAGATATCGGCGAAGGCCACCCCGGTTTTCATCGGTTGCCCGCCGGGTTCCCCAGTCACCGACATGATGCCGGCCATGCCCTGGATCATGAAATCGTAGCCCGCCCTTTGCGCGTAGGGGCCGTTCTGGCCGAAACCGGTGATCGAGCAATAGACCAGTTTCGGATTGACCTGCTTCAGGTTGTCGTAATCGAGGCCGTATTTCGCAAGCCCGCCCACCTTGAAATTCTCGATGACGATGTCGGACTTGGCGGCAAGTTCACGGATCAGCTTCTGTCCGCCCGCTGTTGCCATGTCGATGAGCACCGAGGACTTGCCGCGGTTGGTGGCGAGGAAATAGGCGGCATCGCCGCGGCTGCCATCGGCATTGGTGATGAAGGGCGGCCCCCAACCGCGCGTGTCGTCGCCTTCGCCGGGCTTCTCGATCTTGATTACTTCCGCGCCGAGATCGGCCAATATCTGTGTGGCCCAAGGCCCGGCAAGCACCCGGGTGAGATCGAGAACGCGGATATGGGAAAGCGGGCCGGCCATGACTGTCTCCGGAGTGAAGCCGACGCTTCTAGCGCTTGCCTGC
Source organism: Hyphomicrobiales bacterium (assembly GCA_031370155.1). Classification (GTDB taxonomy): domain Bacteria; phylum Pseudomonadota; class Alphaproteobacteria; order Rhizobiales; family Aestuariivirgaceae; genus Aestuariivirga. The sequence continues at coordinate 579 of JANMQB010000207.1, forward strand.
ACACCCCGCAAATGCTTGGAAAGGACCGAGGAGGCGCTCATGGCCGAAACGGTTACGCTAACGCCCAGGCAAGCGCGAAGGCTTATATCCGAAGCCCTGACAGGCGCCGGAACCGCGCCGCGCAATGCGCGGTATTTCACCGAGGCCATTCTGAACACAGAACTCGCCGGTCTCGAAGGCCATGGTTTCTATTGGCTGCAATTTTATTGCGCGCATGTGAAAAGCGGCAAGGTCAATGGCAAGGCAAAGCCGATCGTCCGCAAGTCCTCAGCCGTTGCCTTTCGTGTCGACGCGCGAAACGGCTTTGCCCATCCGGCCATCGAGGCAGGCTTCGCCAAACTCATTCCGGCAGCGAAAAAACACGGGATAGCCGGGCTCGCGGTGTACAATTCCTATAATGCGGCAACGCTTGGCTACCACACGGGTTATCTGGCCCGTCAGGGTCTTCTCGCCTTTGGTTTCACCAACGGACCGGCGCTCATTGCACCGCCAGGCGGCGGCAAGAAGGTGATCGGCACCAATCCCCTGTCTTTCGCCGTGCCGGGGCCGAAGGGCAAGATTGCCTTTCTCATCGACCAGTCGTCCTCGGCCATGGCCTGGACCGCGGTGAAGCGGGCGGCGGAGGAGGGTAGGGCCATTCCCCTGGGCTGGGCCGTTGATAAGGACGGCAAACCAACCACCGATCCCAATCGCGGGCTTGAAGGCTCCATGGCGCCTTTCGGGGGATATAAAGGTTTTGGCCAGGGGCTGATCGTTGAAGTCATGTGCGCGGCGCTCGCCGGCGGCAAGCTAGGGCCGCAGATCGGCTCCTTTACCGAAGATGACGCAAAGCCGGTCGGCGCCGGCCAGTTCTTCATCGCTCTTGATCCCGGGGCCTTCTCCGGCGGCCTGTTTCACCGGCAGATCAAGGCGCTGATCAAATCGATTGTGACGCAACCGGGCGCCCGCCTGCCAAACGCGCGGCGCGAGGCCAATATCAAGCGGCTGTTGAAGGAAGGTTTGAAGCTCGACCGCGCCCTCTATGAGAAATTACGCGGCTATGCGTAAGCCGTAAGCTTGGCCCAAAGCCCTGGATCAACGCCGATGCCATTGGCCTCGGCCAGTGCAAGCTTTTCCGCGTAGGGGTTTTTCGTCCGCTCGCCGCCCACCGCAAAGGCGGGATCAACCGGGCAGCCGATGCCGAGATTGGCGCGCACCGTGAAGGGCAGGAGATAGAGGCCGTGCCGGACATTGCGCAGGAATACGCGGCCGTCCTTGGCCACCGACTGCATGATGATCGGGGCCAGAAAAACGCAGGAGACGTGGCCCAGGTCGAGGCCCATGGCGTCGCGCCGCCGTTCGAGGTCTTGAACCGGATCGGCGAGCGCCTCGGCCAGCATTTTGAGGCCTGGATAGCCGCAAGCCTCGAGCCAGGCGCAGGCCCAGGCGATCTCCCGGGCATCGCCGCGCGCCCGGATGGCGGGCAGCATGGCAACGGAATTTTCCAGGTCCTGAAGCGTAAATATCATCACGGCTCCATAGGGCATTGCTACGGCCCTGCCTACGGTTCCCCTATGGTGCCAGCATCCGGCCTGACGCAATGCCAGTCTTCATTTGCCCATTGCCCGATTGTCGCAAGGCCGTCATACTGGACTGAAATAAGAGAAGAAGCCGGTTTCGCCGGACTGCAAGATGACGATTTGCGCGGCGCATTCCGTGCCGCAAATCAGGAGGACAGTCAGCATGAAAAAACCAACGAACATGACCCCGGCGCAAGAGACGATGCGCGCGGCCATGATCTCCCGCCGCTCGCTCTTGAAGGCGAGCGCGGCCATCGGCGCGGTGGGCCTTGCCGGTCCACTTTATGTGAAGCACGCCCTTTCGGCCTCGGGCGAACTCAACCTGCTCATGTGGTCGGACGAATTCCCCGATCCGGTGCTCCCGAATTTCGAGAAGGCAACCGGCATCAAGGTCAATTCCACTCCGTTCTCGCAGAACGAGGAACAGATCAACAAATTGCAGGCGACCGGCGGCGAGGGTTTCGACCTGTGCCAGCCGACCCGCGACCGCGCTCCGCAGTTCAAGGATCTGGCGGTGCTCGCGCCCTACGACATGAGCCGCGTCAAGAATGCCGGTAACCTGCTCCCATCCATGCTCGAAGGCTCGACCAGCGTCTGGACCTGGGATGACGGCCTCTATCACCTGCCGCATGTCTGGGGCACGGAAGCCATTTCCTGGCGCACCGACCTGTGGAAAGGCGATCCAGCCACATTGAGCTTCGGCTCATTGTGGGATGACGGTGTCAAGGGCCATGTTCAGGGCCGCCCGCACTCGCTGCTCCTCGGCATCGGCCTGTGGATGGACGGCACCGGCAAGCTGCCGACCAACCGCATGCTCGACGCCTTCAAGGACGAAGACTCGATGAAGAAGATCTACGATCAGATCCTGCCCTTCGCCATCGAGCACAAGCCGTGGATCAAGCAGTTCTGGGATTCGGCCGACAACACCAAGTCCGGCCTGATGGAGAACGACGTGTGGATCGGCCAGACCTGGGATGGCCCGGTCCTTTCGCTCAAGAAGGACGGCAAGCCCGTTTCCTACCAGGCGCCGAAGGAAGGTGCCATCACCTGGATCGACGGCCTGTCGCTGATCAAGGCGGCCAAGAACCTCGATCAGGTCTATGCCTTCCTCGAATACTTGCAGACGCCGGAAGTCTCCGCAGCCGCGGCCGAAGGCTCGGGCTACAACCCGGTAGTCACCGGCGCCGACGCATTCCTGTCTGCCATCGCCAAGAAGAACTTCCAGGAAGCCTATCCGGGCGACGCCCTGAAGAACCTCTGGCAGCGTCCGCCCGAGCCGTCATGGTTCGGCGAAATCCGCACCCAGTACGCCGACAAGTTCAAGTCGGCCTGATCGCAATCGCCCTTCTCCCCGTTCCGGGGGGAAGGGCGTTTCTCATTCCGTCATCCCGGCGAAGGCCGCTGTCCTATACACACAAAGGCATATCCCCGATTTTCCCTTCTCCCTGCCGCGCGCGGCGGGGAGAAGGTGCCCGATCTGGCTGCGCCGAAGCGAAGCTTCAGCTTCGCCAAGGCGAGAGGGCGGATGAGGGGTGGTCTGTCCGCGAGTTGAACTGCTTGTCAGTACATGCGGAACCACACCCCTCATCTGGCCGTTGGCCACCTTCTCCCCGCACTGCGTGCGGGGAGAAGGGGAATTTCTG
>JANMQB010000236.1:0-10093 GCA_031370155.1 Hyphomicrobiales bacterium
CCCTCAAAGGGACCGCGCTTGGCCAAAACTTGCCTCTCAGGCGCTGGGCAAATATCCCAACCGCGCGTCGCGCTGGCGCAACAGCGCGATCGCCGGCAGCGACAGCACCACCATCCAGGCCTTGCCGACCACCTGGCCGAGCAGGAAGTCGAGATTGCCGAAGGCCAATTGCAGAAACACCACGCTGTCGACGAACAGGCCGACGATGCTGCTGAGGAACACGGCAAACACCAGGCCGCGCTTCTGCAAGGGCGTGAATACGGCAAGGTCGACAAATTCCGACAACAGGAAGGCCGCGGTCGAGGCTGCAGCAAGTGCCGCGGGCGCCACCAGCGCCGAAATGGCCCCTCCCGCCACAATCGCAAATCCCGCCCAGCGCAGGCCCAGTCGCCGCTGCACCAGATCGCGCAGCACGAGCGCCAGCCCGATGGTCAGAACGCCGCTCGGCGCCATCAGCCCCGGCGCAACCGGGATCAAGCAGGGCGAATCCGGCGGACAGACGGTCCCCACATGGCCGATCATCCAATTCGCGGCCGGAATGCACAGCATGAAGCCGATCAGATAGACGATGCCTTCGAACTTTTGGCGGCGCTTGCCGTCGACCATGGTGCCTTGCTCCTCTTCGCTGCCGCGACCTTCAACACATTCCCGCAAGCAAGGTCAACCGGCAACTGCGCCTCTCAGGCTTGCGGGCGCCGCCCGACCGGACTATGCGGAGGCCCATGAAATTGAGAAAACCTGCCGTCACCCTTTTCGGCCGCGCATCGAAGCTACCCGCAAGCCCCGAGGAAGCCGTCCTCGAACGCGTTCCCGCACCCCACCAGGGCTCCGCCTATCTCGTGCGCTTCACCGCGCCGGAGTTCACCTCGCTGTGCCCGGTGACCGGTCAGCCGGATTTCGCCCATCTGGTCATCGACTACGTGCCGCGCCGCTGGATCGTCGAGTCCAAGTCGCTCAAGTTCTATCTGGGTTCCTACCGCAATCACGGCGCTTTCCACGAGGATTGCACAGTGCGTATCGGCAAGGACCTTGTGGCGCTGCTGAAGCCGCGCTGGCTCCGGATTGGCGGCTACTGGTATCCGCGCGGCGGCATGCCGATCGACGTGTTCTGGCAGTCGGGCGGCCCGCCCAGGGGCCTGTGGCTGCCGGATCAGGGCGTGCCCGGCTATCGCGGCCGCGGCTGACGCCGCGCCCGGTCCCGCCCGGCGGCGCGGCGCGAGGCCGGTTTGATGTGCTCGCCGCCGGCCGCGAGGAGCGAGGTGATGCGGTGCGACGATTGCGGTTTGCCGAAATAGAAGCCCTGCAACTGGTTGCAGCCCGACAGCCTGAGCAGTTGCGCTTCTTCCTCCGATTCGATGCCTTCGGCGGTGATTCGCAGCGACAGGCCGGTGGCGATCAGCACCGTCCCCTGGACGACGCGTTGCGTCGCCGCATCGCGGGCGATGGAATTGGTCAGCGACCGGTCGAGCTTCACCTTGTCGAAGGCGAATTGGCGGAGATAGCCGACGCTCGAGAAGCCGGTTCCGAAATCGTCGAGCGAAACGGAAATGCCGCAGGTTCTAAGCTCGTCGATCACCGCCTTGGCCCGGCCGGGATTGTGGATCAGGAAGCTCTCGGTGAGCTCGAGTTCCAGACGCTTCAGGGGAAGCCCGCATTGCGCGGCGATGCGCTGCACATCGCGGACGAAATCTGGGTTATTGAGTTGGACCGGCGAGACATTGATCGACACGCGGATATCCTGCCACTGCGCCGCGTCGCGGCAGGCGATGGCGAGGACGGATTCTCCCAAGGCGTTGATCACGCCCTGCTCCTCGGCGATCGGGATGAATTTTTCCGGCGGTAACTGGCGGGAATCGGCCTTCGGCCAGCGCGCCAGCGCCTCGACGCCGATCACGGTTCGGGTCCGCGAGTCGACGATCGGCTGATAAGCCACTTCGATCTTGCCCTGCCTGACATGCTCGCGCAACTCGTTGGCGATCATGATGTCGTTGATCCGCTGGGTATCGAGCTCCTTGTCGAACAGGCAGCAGCGGTTGCGTCCCTGGTCCTTCGAATTGTACATGGCGACATCGGCCCGGCGCATGATCTCGGAGGCTTCGAGCTCCTCCTCGCCATCGGCGAGCACGATACCGATGCTGGCGCCCACCAAAGCGATGCGCCCGTCGATGTTGAACGGCCTGTTGACGAAAACCAGCATCTCGCCGGCCATGGCCACCGCCGTTTTCGCCGAATTTCCTCCGGCGATCAGCACGGCGAACTCGTCGCCGCCGAGCCGTGCCAATATTCCCTGGTCGCCGGCGATGCCGAGGAATCCGGCCGCTATCGCGCAAATGAGCTTGTCGCCGGTCTCGTGACCGTACGTATCGTTGACGTTCTTGAAACCATCGAGATCGATATACATCAGGGCAATCGGATTCGCCCTGCTGGGCGGCATCGCATCGGCAATCTTCTCGGCAATGGCCTGGCGGTTCGGCAGCCCTGACAAGGAGTCGTGACGCGCGGCAAAAACAGCCGACCGCTCGCGCGCCGCGAGTTGCTGCATTACCCGGAAGTGAATGACCGAGATCAGCACCATGACGCCGAGCAAGGCGAACAGCGTGACGAAGGCGCCGGTGCCGTATGAACGCCGGGCGGCATCGCCCGGGCGGTGGTCGAGCCAGGTGACCCCCGCGACCGCCCCGCCCCAGCGGTCGCGCAGCACCAGATGCGAAACCCCCGTCGATTCGACCGCTGCGAGCGCCAGCCCCTCGACGATATATTGCGCACCCATGTCGGCGAGGATTTCCGGCGTCAGCACCTGCACATACATCAAGACGCGCGGCTGCGGTAATGGGATGGTCATGTCCTCGCTGGTCGGCAGGATCGGACCGGCGGCGAGAACCGCGAGGCCATCCGGCGTATTCACCAGGGTCGTCACCACTTCGAAGGTGGTCGAATCCCCGGGCAAGTCCGCCAGCACGCGCGGTAATGCCGCGCCGATATAGTCCGTCGCACCGGTGTCGAGTTTCTGGCCCTCCCGGTAAGCGGTCACCGGCCTGCCGTCCTTCTCGACGATGAACATGGCATCGTAATTAACGTCTTCGGTGCCCACACCCCAGGTGTCGTACATCCATTGATCGTCGATGGGCCCATAGGAATTGCGCGCCGCATCGTCCCAATGGGCATTGTCGGTCAGGATGCTATACAGGCGCTGCTCGGCGGATTTGAAGGCCGAGCTGACCACTTGCCGCGTGTGCTTGTTATCCTGCGTGTTGGCGCCGGTCGAAATGCCGTCCAGCATATCGAAGGTCGTCCACAGGATGCCCAGGGCCGCCAAGGTAAACGGCAGCACGATCAACAGAACAAACTTCAGGCCGGGGCGGCGCGGGAAACGCATGGACCAACTCAACTGTCGCCAAGATTGCCGGCCGACCATATGAGACAAGGCCTAAGGCACCCTTAACCACCACAGCCCATTACAATTTTACCGATTAACATCTGATTCAGACGATTGCGCTACATTTTTACAAAAGAATTATCGAAGACCGGGGCGCAAACGTGTTGTGGTTACTCGCTACATTGTCGGGACTTGTGCAAGTCGCCGCCTATTGCGTGTATTTCGCCAAATCCCGCGCCCACCAGATCAACCCCAACCCGACCAGCTGGCTGATGTGGAGCTACGGCACGCTCTTTGTGCTGGTGCTCGAATGCGACCGCGATGCGCCGCTGCAAGTCCTGCTGCTGCCCGCCGTCTGCGCGCTGAGCAGCCTCGCCATCGCCTTTCTCTGCTGGCGCAGCGGCACCCTGCGCTGGCCCGCGGGCCTGACCGACAAGGCGGCGCTTTCGAGCGACATCGCGCTCGCCTTCGCCTATGCCGGCGCCTGGCTGCTTCTGGTTCACCAACTCCTAAGCCCGGAAGGCCGGGAAGTGGCGGTCGTGTTCATCCTCGTCTGCGTCACGCTCAGCACCTTCGTCACCTTCATTCCGATGGTCCACCACACCTGGGACCATCCCGGCGAGGAACATTGGCTGCCCTGGGCGATGTGGACGCTCGCCTACGGACTTCTCGGCGTCACCACGCTGATGTCGGACGCCTGGACGCCGGAATTGATGCTCTATCCGATCAATTGCGTGCTGCTGCATGGCGCGGTCGCCTACCTGTCGCGGCCCAACTTCCTGCGCGCGCGTGCCATCGGCGGTATGACAGGGCCTGCCCACCCATGAAGAAACTGGTCTGCAAACCGAGCCCGATCCATGGACTGGGGCTATTCGCCGGCGAGGACGTCGAGAAAGGCGAACTCATCGCCCATATCAAGGGCACGGTGATGCACAAGACCAACCGCACCCGGCGCGATGCGCTGGCCAATCCGAACTGGATTGGCATCGCCAAGGACAAATGGTTCAATCCCGACAAGCCCTACGAATACATCAATCATTCCTGCGCCCCTTCCGCCGGCATCAAGGGCAAGGTCTCGCTCGTAGCACTCCGCAACTTCAAGAAGGGCGAGGAAATCACCATCGACTAGTCCACCGTCGAAGGCGATCCCCTGTGGAAGATGGCCTGCGCCTGCGAAACCAAACAGTGCCGCGAGATCATCAAGTCGATCCAGTTCCTGCCCGAGCGCCAGTACCGCAGGCTCACGCCCCACATCCCCACCTATTTCCGCAATCTCTACATGCGCAACAATTCCGGCCTGCGCGATTGACGGCGGGGCCGCCGATCTCCTTCGCTTTAAGCTGGCGCACGCAGTGAAAGCGCCAACCTACTCTAATTTATGAAATTGTAGATGCCGTTGAGCCCGATCAACCCTGCCAGGATGAGGTAGATGGCGACGATGTAGTTCAACAGCCTCGGCACGATCAGGATCAAAATGCCAGCGATAAGGGCGACGAGAGGCGTTATGTGAGCGACGGTGAGGACCATTTCAAATCTCCTGGAATGATGAGAATGATCGGGCTTGCAACAATCGACACCCCGCATTTATGCACGGCCGCCGAGTGTGACGCAACAGCCGAGTGGCAGGCCGAACATGTCGAGAAGAACATCGACCGTGCTGCCTAAAGGCCCTCTCCGCACAATCTTGCCATGAAGCTGAACGGCAGATGAACGAGGCTGTCGGTTCTTGTTCAGCAAGATTCCGCCAGTGATCGCCGCCAAATGAGAGGACGGCGCTGTGATCAAGCATTATCTCGGTGACTACCCCGGCGTGTTCGACAGCGAACAAATCGGGTTGATGGGCAAGGCCTTTGACCATGCCTGGGCAGCCGTTCTGGCGAGCAAGGCCAGTTACGCAATGGGCGATGACGCCGAACCCGCACGCGCGGCCCTTGCCAAGTGGATAATCGCGGCAGCCATGAGCGGCGAACGCGATCCGCGCCGGCTCAGCGAGGGCGCACTCGCGAATTTCGCCGGCGCGAACAAGCGTTGATTCATTCCGAGGCCGGTCCCTGCTTGGGATCGTTCCGTGCTTCGCTCTTTTCGAGTTTGTCGGCCAGCGATTGCCAATGTTCCGCGAAACTTAGCCATTGGATCGTGGCCTCGGAATCGCTTGTCGCTTGCGCTCCTGCGATGCACTCCTCTGCCATGCGGCGATACTTTGCAACCTGTTCAGATGACACCGTCTCACCTGCCGAACTCTAAGCAGAGACTCACGGCCGGCATCATCGTTCCACCCCGCGAGCAAAAACCCCGGCTTATGAGGCCGGGGTCTGCTCATTTAAATTCAGGTGAAGCGTCAGGCTTGTAGTTTGTTCGTCGCCCGTTCTTTGGCCTCTCTGCGCCGTGCCTCACCTTCTCTGCGAGCGACGAAGGCGGGAATTGGTGCGGGCGGAGGGACTCGAACCCCCACGGGATTTCTCCCAACGGATTTTAAGTCCGCTAAGTCTCATCGTATTATATTGTTATTATTATATTTTTTGACTACAGTAATGTCGCTGTGTAAGAAAATGTGTAACCATTTGGAGTTGCCCGGGCCCCCTTGATTCCACTAACACAATAGCCACAATTTTCGTGTGCAAGACTGAGGAATTCGTGATGACGAAACTGACCCCGCACCGATCTGCAGGCTGGAAATCCAAAGTTTGAAAATCGATACATGGATCACCGCGGCCATCAATTCACTTGCTGGCCACTCAGCCATCCTCGATGGCTTAATACTTTTCTATGCAAAAGCGGGAATCTTTTTGTTGGTTTTATCGATTGCCATCAGGTGGTTCTTGCATTCCAACCGCGCACTTCACCGCTATGTCGCCGTCGGTTGCGGGCTGGCGGTCGCATTGGGTCTTGCCCTCAATCAGGGCATTCTTCTTCTCGTGGATAGGATACGGCCTTACGACCTCGGTGTCACACATCTGATTGTTGAGAGAAGCGCCGATCCCTCCTTTCCGTCCGATCATGCCACGGTCGCCTTTGCGATAGCCTTCTTGCTCTTCTTGAAGCGCGACCGGCAAGCCGGGCTTTATCTTGGATTGGCGCTACTCGTTGGAATATCCCGAATCTATATTGGCACACATTTCGCGACCGACATTGGTGGCGGGGCGGCTACCGCACTGCTTACCGCGCTGGCTGTCCATAAAGCTTACCGAGTGGAGTCTCCGCTCAACCGGCTCCTCATTCGCATCCTATGATGATGAAATATCTCGAGACCCTGACTGCATTTCTGGCATTGCATCCATACTTGGCCTACGCTGCGGCATTTCTCGCCGCGCTTTTGGAGGCCGTCCCGGTTGCCGGAGTGGTGGTGCCAGGCTCAGTGATCATCATCGGGCTGGGCGCGCTTGTCCCGATCGGCGTCATTGACCTGTGGCCGGCCGTCATCAGCGCTGTCGCGGGCGCTGTCGCAGGTGATGGAGTTTCATACTGGCTCGGCCGCCGTTATCAGCGGCAAATCCTGACGCGCTGGCCATTCAGTCGTTACAAGTTTCTTGAATCCCGCAGCGAGGCGTTTTTTCAGGCACACGGCGCCAAGAGCGTGTTTCTCGGGCGCTTCATTCCGGCCCTGCGTGCCTTTATACCGCTTTTCGCCGGCATAATGCGGATGCCGGCCGGCAGGTTCTACAGCTACAATATCTTGTCCGCGTTTCTGTGGGCGCCTGCGCATATTATTCCCGGCGTACTTCTCGGCGCTTCGCTCGGCATGGCCGGGGCGGTGGCCGGAAGGCTCGCGACGATCACGCTCCTACTCTTCCTCCTCCTGTGGGCCGCGGTTTGGAGTACTCGATACGCGATGCAAAACGGGGGACGCCTGTTGGCCTCGTTTGAAGACCGGATGCGGTATTGGTCCGCGCATCCGGCGGCTTGGCGGCGGCGCCTATCCGCCGTGATTCTGCGAGTCATCAAGCGCGAGCACCGGGCAGTCATGCTCGCAGTGTCGATCCTCACTGCGGCACTCTGGCTGTTTCTCGGCCTGCTTGAAGATGTGCTTTCGGGCGACCCGCTGGTGCGGCTGGACCGTGGCATACTTGAACTCGTCCAGAGCGTCCGCACCCCGCTCGCCGACGCAGTCATGGTTGCCGTCACCGAAATCGGCGACAGTTTTGTCGTCATCGCGGTCGCCGGCACGGTACTGCTTTGGCTTCTCGCCTCCCGGGCCTGGCGCACTGCTGCCTATTGGCTGGGTGCCGTCGCTTTGTCGTCGCTGTTCAACACGCTCATCAAGGCAACGGTCTACCGATCGCGCCCGGCCGAAGGATTATATGTCGGCCTGAGCGATCTTTCTTTTCCCAGTGGCCATGCGACGGTCAATGCCGCGATGTACGTATTTCTCGGATTTCTCATCGTCCGCGAACTGACGCCTGCACGGCGCTTGCCGGTGATTGCGGCAGTGCTGTCGCTCGTCGTTCTTATTGCCTTTTCGCGCGTCTATCTGGGGGCGCACTGGTTCTCCGATGCAATCGCCGGCACGGCGTTCGGAACGGCATGGTGCACGTTTATGATATTGGCCTACACCCGGCAAAGGCGGGAAGCGCTGCGCCCGCTTGGCTTGTCGGCCGCGGCCCTGCTTGCAATCATCGTCGCCGGCGGCTGGCATATCGCCACGAATTTCTCAGCCGATCTTGAGCGATATGCCGTTCGTCACGGCAGCCGAACGACGCTCGCCGCCGCCGACTGGCAAAGCGATGGCTGGAACCGGCTTCCCGCCTTCCGCACGGATATCGCGGGGGAACGCGAGGAACCTTTAAATATTCAATGGGCCGGAGATATCGAAGTGTTGCGCCAACGGCTCATGCCTGGAAGCTGGCAGGACGCCACGCCTTGGTCGGGAAGAGGCATGCTCAATTTGCTTGTTCCCGAGCCGCCCGCCGATGGCATTCCAGTCGTCGCAAAACTCGAAGACGGCCGGTTTCCTGCCTTGGTGCTCGCAACCGCCTCCTCCGGCGATACGCGCTATGTTCTGCGCCTGTGGCCGGTACTCTTCGATGTCGAGGACACGCAATCCCGGCGCTTGCCGCTCTACGTCGGAAGCGTGACAAAGGAGCGGATCGACCGCTATGTCTGGCTCATTTCCTGGCCACGAACCGAGCTCGATCGGGTCGTGCCGATGACACAGCTTCAGACCTTGCTTCCCGGCGCCGTTGTCGTGCAAAGAAAAACGGAAATTTGGAACGGCAACATCTTGCTTGCGATGCAACGAACCGATCCATCGACCGCGCCATAAGCCGCACTTGCCGGCAGGATGCCGGACTTCGCCCGGCAGGCTCCTCCCTTGTGCTCCGCTTGGCCGCGCCAGGCGTAGCCCGTGAGGCGCGAAGCCTGGTGCGGGCGGAGGGACTCGAACCCCCATGGGATTTCTCCCAACGGATTTTAAGTCCGTTGCGTCTACCTTTCCGCCACGCCCGCTGGCCAGGCCGTTCCATACACAAGGCGCGCGCGCCGCGCCATGGCGGTTCAGGCAAGCGCGGCAAAGGCGGCGGCGATCGCCAGATAGCTCGCCTGATGCAGGGCCTGGTCGAGGCCGAGCGCCCACCAGAATTGCGTCTGGCGCGGGCTCCAGCCCATGGCCCTGAGCAGCCGCTCCTTGCCATGGTCGAGATGGTAATGGACCAACGCTTCCGCCGCGGCGAGGCCCGTGGCCCAGCCGATCCCAAGGCCGAAACCCCCAAGGACGAGCAGGCTGCCGAGCCCGTGCAGGCCCGCGTGGGCCAAGCCCAGCGCCGCGCCATAATTGCCCTTGGCGGCGATCATCGCCCGGCTCTGCAACGGACCGTCGCACAAGAAATGCTTGGTCTGCAGCGCCAGAAGCAATAGCAGAACCAGTTGGATCGATGCGCCGTCCATGGCCTATGCCGTCGTTTTCTCCGCGATCGGCGGGGTGAATTGCAGTCCCATGTCCCAGGGCAGGTAAATCCAGGTATCCTGGCTCACCTCGGTGATGAAGGTATCGACCAAGGGCCGGCCGGCGGGCTTGGCGTAGACCGTGGCGAAATGGGCTTTCGGCAGCATCTCGCGCACCACCCTGGCGGTCGCCCCGGTATCCACCAGATCGTCGACGATCAGCACCCGGGCGCCTCCGTCGTGGCCCAGGAAGCTTGGCCCCACCGGCTTCAACACGATGATTTCTCCTTGCTTGTCATAGTCATAGGAGGAGACACAGACGGTCTCCACGATTCTGATGCCGAGCTCGCGGGCCACCACCGCCGCCGGCACCAGCCCGCCGCGGGTGACCGCCACCACGGCTTCGAAGGGCCCCGCCCCGGCGAGCCGCCAGGCGAGTGCCCGGGCATCGCGGTGAAACTGGTCCCAGGATACGGGAAAGCTCTTCTGCCACTTCTCATCCATCGCGCGTCTCCACCACACCTGTCCAAATCCTTATGGCGCGCGCCTAAATTTGGTGCAATCCGCGTGTTAACCATCAACACTTGCTTCATGTTTTCGCGCCACATTCACCCCCGGATAGTCAGTCGTTATCCGGGAGTATGCGTATGAGTGTTTCGCCGGGCATCGTGGCCGAAGTCGCGAGGGCCTTCGAGATCGCCAACATCGAGATGTTCGCCGTCTCGCTCCCCGATGCCACCATCGTCGAAACGACCAGCGCGGTCCTGCGCAAATGGAATTGCCGCCGCGAGGATCTGGCCGGGCGCCAGCTCGCCAGATTCGGCACCGGCACGCTGTCGG